>CAZEKS010000058.1:0-9832 GCA_964512795.1 uncultured Syntrophaceae bacterium | reverse complement strand
CTCGGGAACCTCTCCGACTCTAAATCTTCTTTTTTTGATTGAACATTTCCTCCTGGTATAGAAAAAGACTGGAAAATCAATGAGTTACATTAGTGGAATAATGAACATAAAGATTTTAACTTAGTATTATTAACAAAATAATTTCTTTTTGTCAAGAATTTTTTAAAAATTTTTAAAAAAAAATTAATTCCTTGCCCCTGACCCTACTTATCAATATACTATATGGCAGCCTCATTCCAAATCTAAATCAATGACGGGGGGACTCGCTCTGAAAAAATTTGAGGGTTGCCTTTTGACCATTTCAGTCGCACTGTTTTTCTCCCTGTTTCACCCAACTTCAATCTCCTCCCAGGATTCTTTCCATAAAAAGATTGTCCTTAAGGGTTTCGATGGGAGTCCACTTGCCTTTGAAAGTAAAATACCTTACAGCCCTAAAAAAACCTGTGGGGGTTGCCATAACTATGATCAAATCACAAATGGTTACCATTTCCAGCAAGGCCGGACTGATGGGACGGGTAAAATCGTCATCAGTGATACGTTCGATCCTAAATATCCTTGGAATTTGTCCTCAGGAATGTATGGGAAGTATATGGTAGCCTCTATGGATTTAAGCCAGCTGGCTAAAAAACTTAATCAACCTCCCTCTGAAATTGACAAATCCTCTTTTTCTTTTGTTCAGAATTGCGGAGCCTGCCACCCAGGAGGGGGATGGGGTGAATATGATCGGAGCGGTCGCCTTTACTATGACGAAGAAAGTAGGAAGTTTGGTTATGAAGATTCAGAAGGAAGTCCTTTATTGGATGGTGACTATACTCCATGTAGTAATGGGAATGCCTATTACGGGGCTCCCTGGGACCAAAGCGGCGTGAGCGAAGCCGACTGCCTCATCTGCCACTTAAAGGGGTATCAATGGAAAGAGCGGGGCGCGACCTTGAAGGGAAAGTTTTTTAAGTATGGGCCTACGGTTGGAGTCGGATGGGCGAATATGAAACTCTCTCAGGATGAATCTGGAAATTCAAAAGTGGATGAGGTGACAGTAGATTATCCTAAGAAAGAGGTGGCTGATTTCGAAAATCTTCACCTTCAGATTGTAAGAAGACCCCCTGACGAGAATTGTTGGTCCTGCCATGCCATGGCCGATGGAAATAGAAGAGGTCGTCAGTGGAACCCAGAAAAGGATGTCCATAAAGCTAAGGGTCTCCACTGCCTCTCCTGCCATCCCAGTGATAAGGAGCATAATTTTGCTAAGGGGGATACCCTTCAGCAGACGGTACGAAATGACTTGAACAATAGCATGCATTCCTGTGAAGACTGCCATTACAAAGGCAAGGATAAGAAAGCGCCCAGATACAAACATCCCTTCTCCCCACGTCATTTGAAGCTGATCGCCTGTCAGACTTGCCATATTCCATTTCTGACCACCCCAGCAGACCTCGTTTATGAATATGCCTCAACGGGAAGGCCCCTTGTCTATGACACCTCAAAATTTCTCTCCAATGATCCTCTGGGCCCCCAAAGGCCAGTCCCTGGAGTAGACCCAAATATCTGGTATCCTGCCATAACAAAATGGAAGGGTAGAATCGTTCCTGTTAAATCATTAGCGGTCAGCTACTGGGGAGACCTGGATCCAAAGACCAATGTGGTGAAACCAATCCCCCTTTGGAAGATACAGGAATTGAAAAAACCCCCTCTCAAAGATGACAATGGAGATGGGATTCCCGAAGTGAATTCTCTTGATGAAATCAAAGCCTTTTTGAAGGCATTGAAGGGGAATGATAAATTTGGAAATCCCGTAGCCTTGCATCCCGTGTTGATGAAGGGCGGGTTTCTTTACCAGCTGGATAAAAAAGGAAAGGTGGAAAAGATAAAACACGAGCAGGCTGAAGCCCTTGACTTCTCTCTCAGCCATAACGTGACGTTGGGACCGGATGTCATCGGTGCCCGGGGTTGCAAGGGATGCCATTCTAAAAACTCTTCGTTCTTCTTAAGAAAAGTTCTGATCGATCCATGGGATGAGAAAGGGAAACCCGTTTATATCGAAAACTGGGAACGTCTCGGCATCGATCAAGAAAAATTGAGCCGACTTTTGATGGATCAGTGATTTCTTCGCGAAAAGATCCCATCGGGGATGCCCCGGGAATCCCCCCACGGATCCACGGTTATTTTAAATCATGGTCCCGAGCCCTCGCCCCTTCTAAAAACATCGGAATGATGTTGAAGGATATTCCCTGAACGGCTGCGCCAGAATTGGTAGTTGTGTCCAGACTTCCCATTAAAAGGTTGAACAGCAATCTGATGGTTCACTTCTCTTAACAGCTTCTCGAATTTTTTATTTCCTTCTGTAATCCCATCAAACCCTTCCTCCGATCCGTAATCAAAATAGAGCCAGTAGGGTAACTGATTTATTCCTTTCTTTTTGATCAGGGTTAAGGGATTGTTGGCCTGGATATGGATTGGGTCAAGAGAAGAACCGGAAGGAAGTCTATTAGGCTCAAGGCGACCGAACACCTCTAAAAATTCAGGCAGAACCATCTTCAGCATCCACTTATCTTGAAGGAGTTCGATGTCGAGAAGCCCGCTCTGGCTGCTAATGGACTGGAAAAGATGGGGATATTTCAGCCCAAGCTTAATGGCTCCGAATCCCCCCATGGAAACACCGCCGAGCCCTCTCTTCCGAAGAAGCCTCTCCTTATATGGAGATTGAGATTCAACGTATTGAAGAAGCTCAAGAAAATAGGATTCATGTTTTCCCAGGGCTCCAGGCTTCATATACAGAAAGGGGAATAGTGAATAGTTCAATGCCTCTCCTGGGTGGAAATCATCACAAGCCTTCCAATTTTTTGTTTGAGGGAAAAGTCTCTTCCCTTCATTCTCATCGGTATAAAATCCATTGTCCCCGTCCGGAAGGATAATGACCATTTTCCGAATGGGATGAAATGGATCGTTTAAATTCCCCTGAGGATGAAAGTTATGAGAAACAATCGATTGGGCAATCTCTTTAGGGGTATAATCTCCCTGGGCAAAACCTCCATATTGAGAGAGCTCTTGAAACCGCTCCTCCAATGATTTCTCTAAATCTCGATAAGTCCGATTCTTCAAATCCATCAACGCATAGGCGATGACAGCGATGTCCTCATGAAGAAGCCAGTGATATTCCTCTTCCTTCACTTCACAGAGGATCTTTCTTGCCTTCTCCGGATAGCAAACTTTCCGCCAAAGTCCCGTTCGATGAAAATTATACCCATGAAGAAGAAAGAGAATTGGATATTTAGCGTTTGGATTCTGGAAAAAATCTTCTGGCAGGACGATGAAAAAACCTTTTTCCTTACCCAGCGCCATCGAAAAGAATGTCTCATATCGAACCAGATATTGAAACCTCTGGGATGGCTTTGGAGAAAGAAGATAGGAAAGCTCCGGATCCTCAGAACAGCAGGGGAGTTGAGTGCTGAAGGCTACAGAAGATCCCATCAAGAGGATAAAGGCACAGAGCCCCAATCCCCAGATTCCAAATCTTCTTGAAACTTTCATCGAAACCAATATATCTTGATTGAATGCCTATGACAACCCCTCACCTCCCCCTCCCCCTCAAGAGGGGAGGGTTAGCCTGCCTGCCCTGTACCATGTTAGGTTCAGGGCCTGCCGGTAGGCAGGGGTAAGGGTAAATTCATTTGCTCATTACTTTTAATTGGTTTAAATTAAGAAAAACAATGTGAGATTATAAAATAGAATATTTTTTCTCTCTGAGGCAATAAAATGATCTTGCATAGAGAAAAAACCTTAATCTCCTAAAGGAGAAAAACTATGGAGACAGATTTAACGGCATTGGATGCGATCTTCAATCCCCAGTCTGTTGCGGTCATTGGAGCTTCAGATAATCCAGGGAAATTGGGATCCCATGTCATGAGAAGTCTGGTAGAGGGAAAATATCCAGGCAAAATCTTTCCAGTTAACCCAGGAAAAGATGAAACCATGGGAATCAAAACCTATCCCTCTCTTTCGCAGGTTCCTGATACCATTAACCTCTCCATCATTGTCCTTCCGGCTGACCAGGTCCCCAAAATAATCAAAGAATGCCAGGAAAAAGGGATTAAAGGAATTGTTCTCATCACCGCTGGGTTCAAAGAAATTGAAGATAAAAGGGGAGAGTTATTACAAAGAGAGATAAAAGAACTGGCAGACCAATACGGTATCAAGATCATCGGCCCGAATACCTTCGGGATTGTAAACCTTCACCTTCCCCTGAATGCATCGTTTACACCGGAATTCTCCCTGGTGGAAAAAGGAGGAATCAGTTTCGTCAGTCAGAGCGGTGGAATGTCTCACCTGATGGCGTTTCTATCTCTCCAAAACAAGGTTGGATTGAGCAAAATCATCGGTTTAGGAAATCGTTGCAATGTCGATTTTTCGGAGACGGTAGAATACTTAACCCGAGATTCTCAGACCAAGGTGATCGCCATGTATCTGGAAGGGATCGATCATCCAAAGAGATTGATGGAGGTGGCCGAGCGAGGAAATCGAGAAAAGCCTATTCTCGCCTACAAGGTCGGACGCTCCTCCACAAGTGATAAAGCCTCCCAGTTTCATACTGGCTCCCTCGCAGGGAAACACGAGATCTATGAAGGTGCCTTTAAGCAGGCCGGGATTTTAATGGTGGGAAGTTCGGAAGAGCTTCTGGATGCGGCAAAGGCTTTGACCATGTGTCCGCTTCCCGAAGGCAACAGAGTGGCTGTGCTTTCGGGCCAGGCCGGACCTGGAATGGCCGCCTGTGATATCTGTGAGATGGAAGGGTTAATCATTCCTCCTTTTTCAGCGGAAACCCAAAAGAGGGTGGAGGAACTGCTTCCTCCTCTTGCTATCAGAACCAATCCTGTGGATATGGGACCTGCATGGTATGACTCAGAGGCCATTAAAGGAATCGTACATACCGTTCTCGAAGATAAAAATATTGATGCCATCCTCCTATGCATTATGTTCGCATCGGCCAATCGGTCTGCCGTAGCAATCTTGACGGATCTGTTACTGGAAAGAAATACAAATAAACCGATTCTATGCTGTTTTTCAGCACCCGCTGGAATCTGGGATGACGAAATTAAACGGCTTGAAGGATTAGGAATCCCCAATTATCCCACGCCGGAAAGGGCTGCCAAGACGCTCGTTAACCTTTTTCGGTTTAAAAAGATAAAGGGATAGAAGAGTATCGGGGAAAAAGAATGGATTTCTTTAATTCCCTTCTGATACGGATTACTTTGGCAGTCATTGGAGGAATCTTCTACGCTTTTCTTACCTACCTGATTGTCATGTTCCTTAATCTTTCTTATGAATTTGTCATCCTCGCAGCGGCCTTTGTCTACCTTTTTTACCTGAGTTCAAGGCTTCTTCTCCTCTTCTCTGGAATCGACTCCCCCTATTATTCAAAACCAAGAAAAGGACCTTCAATAGCACCCCCTGAAAAAAATTCCTTCTACACCACGGCCCAATGGGTCGGAAAATTCTATCACCGTCATGATATTGTTCTCTTCGTTTTTCTGGGTCTCCTATCCGTTGCTTTTCTCATCTCCCTCATCGTCGATGGGTTAGGCGGTATGCCTTTTGGAAATACTGTTCAAAATCTCTGGAGTGCCTTACTTCCTGAGTCCTGATGTCCATTCACCTGATTAACCTATTGTGTTCAGGAATGCCTGGGTGTGGCGCCCCTTGCGAATGTAACAGGTTAGCCAAATCAAGCACAAAATCGTATGACGATCCTGGGCGTGCCGTTCGGAAAGGCTTCGTGGCGTACCTTTTGGCGAATAGGAGCCGGCCTTCGTCCAGGTCTATGGAGCGATTCAGATGAAATCGTCAGGTTTCCCTTCCAATCTAAAAACCGCCATCCAAAGCCTTGAAGAGCGGTATGCCCAGGTCCGACTGCTGGGGAGACCCAATTTGGCTAAACTGTTACTTGCGAATGAAAAGGCAAGAAAGGGCATAACCTAAACGAGGAATCATTGATCATCAACGGAGAGCCTGGCGGGTTACAATCTTTGAATAAGGTAGATAAAAGTAGGAAGACGGCTCAGGGTTTTCAATCTAAGAAATCCCCTCAATAGTTCTCTTTTGCTCTCCTTATCTCTCATCCCTTCCTCCATCAGCGGCGACAGATAGATAGCTCCTTTGTTGCGAGAGAGATTCAATCTGTCCCTTGTTAACTCCAAAAGGGAAGGCAGATGACCTGCAGGAAGGTCTCTTCCAAAGACGAAGTTGGCAGTAACCTCAATCTTTTCATACCCTCTGTTGATATCTAAAATCCTGGTAAAAGCATCGCGAACCTTTTCAACCGGAACAGGCTTCTTCAATGTCTCCAAAGTGGCTGGATCATTCGACTCAAGTCCTATGTTGATATAAGTAGAAAAAGGAAGGTTGTTGAGTGATTCAAAGAGCTTTTCTTCGGAATGAATCATGGAATCGACGCTACCAAATAGAAAAAGAGAATTTCCTTTTAAATAAGAATGTTCCAATTCAAGTATTTTGTAAGCTTTCTGGGCTGCCAACTCAAGGAGTTCTCGGCCTGCGGAAAGGGCGTCGTGCTGTCCCAAAAAAATGGCATTATAATTGTGGAGGTCCTTCCCATAAAACCGTTTCAAGTTTTTAATCTGTCCAATGATGTTTTTGGGGGGTCGAGGAGCAAAATCTTGCCCTGTCTTCACTCGACAAAAGCCGCAATTGTATAAACATCCGTCGGCCACAATGATGGGAATGACTTCGTAGTCTACATGTCGGGTATCAGGAGGAAGAACCGTCACCTGTCCCCCAATGAGATAATGCAATTGATCGGATCTTAGCCCCAGAGCTACTTCATCGTTTTTGATGATACGAGTTAGAAAATTTTTGAGGCTCCTTGGCTTCACCCTTGGAGTCAGTTCTTTTATTTTAACCTGTAGCCATTGCCAGGACTTCATGGCTGAATTTACAGGATCGCCGCCAAAAGGATTGTTTCCAATAATAGAGTTGCTCGGATAGGAAAAACATGGGAAATAATACTCACCGAAATAGTCGTAAATACCCTTGTAATCACCCGCCGAGTAGTAAATCCAATCATTACCCACGGTTCGCTTCAGCCATTCTACTAAATGCGGCCAACTCTCACCTCGTCCTTGAATATATTTGATTTCCCCATTCAGATTAAATTGAAAAATGTAATCTGGAGTTTTTATCTCTGAAAAACGACCGTACCGGAGTGGAAAACTGACCTTAGAGAACTCCCTTGATCCTTCTTTGTTCAATGTGATGGTGAGATTATCTACCTGGTAGGATTCCATAAAATAAAAGTCACCCGATTTTGAACTAATGTTAAATCTGGCATGGTTGTTTTGCAAGCCTTGCTTTTGTGGTATGATAAGTCACTGCAAAGGAACAAAGAATGGCTAAAAAGAATGTGTTACTGAACCGAACGTGAAAGGAGAAGGCGTATGAAAGATAAAATTAAGGATTTCGTCTTGGGTCTGGGGGTGGATGACGTCGGCATCGCCGCGGTCAAAGACTATAAAAGCCCAAGGTCACCGGACTTGCAGGGGATTTTTCCTGGGGCCAAATCACTGCTTGTTCTCGCCTACCAAGAACTTTCAAACTGCGAAAGCGAAAACATGCAGATCGCCATGGGCGGTCGGCTGGATATTCTGGAATTTGCACGTTCTTCCAATTACAGGGTGGCGCGTTTCTTGGAAAGGGAGTTTAAAACCAAAGCAATAACCGTTCCTCCCTCCTATCCTCTTGATATGAGCTATGAAACCAGAGGAACAGTGGGAGATGTCCCTCTCCGTCATGCTGCTGTAGCTGCAGGTCTGGGTAACTTTGGTCGACACAACTTAGTGATTCATCCAAAAATGGGAACAAGGGTTGTCTTTACAGCAGTGATCACGAATTTGGAGTTGCCTTCAGATCCCCCAACTACAGAGAAGCTCTGTACGGATTGTAATATCTGTGTCGAGAATTGCCCTGCCCATGCACTGGATGAAGAAGGTAAAACAGATGATATGAAGTGCCTTAAAAATAGCCAGCCTTATGGCATCGGGAGCGCCATCCGTTTCTGGACAAAGTTTGCAGAAAGCCCAACCGAAGAACAGAAAAAGATGGTAAGGGATGTGAACTTCTGGCGCTTATACCAAGCGGGCTCTATTGGGTTTCAATACTTTTGTTTTAATTGCATGAAATCATGTCCGGTCGGTCAAGAATAGGGTTTACAGACAAAGACAGAATACTTACATTCAATCTCTAATAATTTTTTTGGAACCAAATCCTTCCCTGGTTGTCTTTAATAATAAAACAAACACCCCTCACCCTAACCCTCTCCCCCAAGGGGAGAGGGGGAATTTACTGATCTTCCTTCCAACAGGCCGTTCAGAAAAGGAAATACGAGGGGTAAAATCAAAAAAGGAGGTTCTTCCAATGAAAAGGCTTATCGTTTTAATTACTCTCATCTCTTTCATCTTTTCTATCCAAATAGGTTATGCGGCACCCCTGACCAGTTCGCTCAAGGATCAGCAGGACGTGGCGGTCACCATTTACAACTCGAATGTGGGTCTGGTAAAGGACACCCGCCTCATTGATTTTAAACCCGGCATCCATGAACTAAAATTCATGGATGTGGCGGCTAAGATTGATTCCACAACCGTCCACATCAAATCCCTTATCAACGGATCCAGTCTCAACGTCTTGGAACAAAATTATGAATACGATCTGCTCAATCCCCAGAAACTTCTTGAAAAGTATGTGGGCCGGAAGGTCCAACTTGCCACGATCAACCCTGAAACGAAAAAAGAGGAGATCGTTGAGGCGACCCTTCTCTCCACTCAAGGTGGAAATATCTTTCAGATTGGAGATAAGATCCACATCGGTCATTATGGACGGGTTCTTCTCTCAAAAATTCCTGAAAGCCTCATCCCCCAACCGACATTGGTGTGGATGGTGGAAAATAAACTATCAAAACCTCAAAAGGTAGAAGCTTCCTACCTTACCTCCGGTATTAACTGGAAGGCCGATTACGTGGCGGTCTTGAATAAATTGGACACGATGACCGATTTGACCGGTTGGGTAACCATAGACAATCGGAGTGGCGCCACTTACCAGAATGCGCTGCTTAAATTGGTAGCTGGCGATATCCACCGGGTTCAAGGTGAAATGAGGATGGATTATGCTAGGCCTATGGCTTCGGCGAAAGAGTTAAGCCAACAATTCAAAGAAGAATCCTTCTTCGAATATCACCTTTACACCTTAGGCCGGAAAACTACCATTAAAGATAATCAGACCAAACAGATGACCCTTCTCGATGCGAATCAAATACCTCTCAAGAAACTCTTTATCTTCGCAGGCCACCCCCAATACTATTACTACCAGGATCAGAGCTCGAATAAGCAAAAAGTTGGCGTCTTTCTTGAGCTTGAGAATACTAAAAAGAATAACCTCGGAATTCCCCTTCCAAAAGGTACGATCAGGGTCTATAAAGAGGATAAGGATGGGAGCCTCCAGTTCGTTGGAGAGGATCGGATTGACCATACCCCAAAAGACGAAAAATTTAAAATCAAGATCGGAGAAGCTTTCGACGTTGTTGGAGAGAGAGTTCAGACAGATTACAAACATATTGGCCGAAACCTTTTTGAAGTGGCCTTTGAGGTAAGCTTAAGAAATCACAAAAATGAAGACATAAAGGTTTTCGTGGAAGAACCAATCCCTGGAGATTGGGAGATGCTTTCGAACAGCCATCCTTACGAGAAACTTCAGGCCCATTTAATTCGTTTCGAAGTACCCGTGGCCAAAGACAAAGAAGTAAAAGTGAAATACAGGATTCGGTTTAAATATT
>CAZEKS010000057.1:0-9877 GCA_964512795.1 uncultured Syntrophaceae bacterium | reverse complement strand
CACGCCCTGTACCTAATATGGCGCAGGGCACGCCTTTGAACGGTGCATTCAGGGAAAGCACCCTACAGTTCTTCTTAAAAACCAAATTCAACGAAAGGAGGGTTCGTTATGGGAAACCAGATTCAGTGGGAGGCTTCTCTCACCACGACCAAGGCAAAGGCAAAGAAATGGAAAAAGTTAATCTTGATGGACTTCTATAACAATCTCTGAATTGGGTGCCAACAGCTGGCAGCTGTTACATATCCCGACCCCAATGTCTGTTTCTCTGTAGAGAATAACTTCATTCCCCTTCAAATTGATTTCAACAAAAACAAGGCGTTGGTGAAACGCTATGCCGTTAAGTGGACCCCTACCATCATCATCTTGGATTCAGATGGGGAGGAACACCACCGTTTTGTCGGGTATTTGCCTCCTGAGGATTTTATTGCCCAGATCGTTTTGGGCAAGGGTAAGGTTGAATTCAATCTTGATCACTTTGAACAGGCCATGCAGTGTTTTCAAGAGATTTTGGTCCGGTTTCCTAAGGCAGACGCAGCGCCTGAGGCTCAGTACTATTTAGGAGTTTCCAAATATAAGGCAAGCCATGATCCAAAGGAGCTGAAATTAGGATTGGAAGTTCTTCAAAGGGATTATCCAAGTAGCGAGTGGACGAAGAAAGCACAGGTCTATTCCCTAATCCCCTAATGCACCTTAACGTTGCATTCAATCGGCAGGTAACCCCGCCATGGCGGGGTTACAAAACTTTATAATTTAGGGTAAAGATCAGAAAGATAAAGCGCTGGTGACTACCGGCGGTTTGCAGGCTAACCTCTAACGAAAGGAGACAAAGATGAAGAGACATGGAACAGGGATATTGATTTCAGTTTTAGTGGTCATTGCGGTATGGGGGATCACCCTCCCGGTCTACGGACAGGAAAAGGCTAAGCCAGAAGGTGCTCCGAAGGAGACGGCACCATTCATGATTAAACGGTTGGTTATTGGAACGGGAGTGGAACAAAGTGAGCCCGCAGGTGTTGCGGAGACATTTCCAGCCTCAACAGAGAAGGTTTACTGCTTTTTGGAGGCGGTTGACATTGCTAAAGATACAGAGGTTTCGTTTGTCTGGTTTCATGGCGAAAAAGAGATGCTGAAATTCAGCGTGCCGCTTAAAATGGGTTCGAGATGGAGGACCTATGCCAATAAGAATTTAAGGGAATTAAAAGGAGACTGGAAAGTAGAAATCAGGGACTCCGATGGAAATCTTGTGAAGGAAATAAAATTCAAGGTGGAATAACCCTGATCCAAACGTAATGGGTTATGCTTTTAGTTACTCTCTAAAAAGGGAAGGACCAGGTTTCACTGGATCCCTCCCTTTTTTATGCGTCCTGGTTCGATTTGATTCATGGCTTCATTTTTGGTAGATTAGGTCATCCTCCCTAACTCCTGCTACATCCCTCTCCCCATGCAGGAGGCGTTGGATCGAGAATTAAAGAGAAACCCAAAAGCAAAGGTCATTCTGATACCGGATGGGCTTTTAACGCTTCCCATCATTAAAAAATATAAAAAATAATTTGGAGGAGAAAGATGAATTTTCAACCCAAAGGGATTATCCCAGCGATGGTCACACCATTAACTTCTGATAGAAAGATCAATTTGGAGTCACTGCGAAAACTGACGAATTATCTCATTGCAGGAGGTGTTCATGGTCTTTTTGCTGTGGGCACACAAGGATAATTCTATGCATTAACTTTCGAGGAAAAGAAGAAGGTCATTGAGACAGTCGTGGAGGAGGCGAGAGGACGAGTGCCTGTTTATGCTGGAACAGGGGCTGTCACCACTCGGGAGGCAACAGCTCTGACTCAGATGGCAGAGTCAGCAGGGGTCAATGCAGTTTCGGTCATCACCCCTTATTTCATCAAGCCCAATGAGGTGGAGTTATTGGAGTACTTCACAACCATCGCCAAGTCAACCCGCCTTCCCGTTCTCCTTTACGGGAATCCAGCACGAACAGGTATTTCCCTCTCGACAGATTTAGTCGTTTGCTTATCCAAGGTGGAGAACATTGTTGGGATAAAGGATTCCTATGGAGATATGACCCTGACGGCAGAATATATTCGCAGAATGGATGATAAGTTTTCTGTACTGGCTGGGAGGGATACGTTGATCTACGGGACTCTATGTTATGGAGGAAAAGGCGCAATCGCCGCAACAGCGAATGTGGCTCCAAAGGTGGTCGTTGAGATTTATGAAGCTTTCGTAGCAGGAGATCTGAAGCGGTCTCTTGCTGCTTAATATCGCCTAGCTCCACTCCGATTAGCTTTCGATCTGGGAACCTTTCCTGTGGTGATCAAAGAGGCGCTCAATCTGATCGGGATCGAGGCGGGAGTTGGGATGCCTCCAGTAGGAGGGATGAAACCAGAGACCAAGGCAGAACTCAAAGAAATTTTGAAAAATATGGGATTGTTGAAATAAGCACCAAATCCCAAGCCCTGTACCTAATATGGTGCAGGGCAAGCACCAAGCAACAAATAAATCCCAATAACCAAATTCGAAATTCCAGACAGGCTTGGTTTACTCGTTTTGAAATTGGGGCTTGGAATTTGTTTGGGAATTGAGAATTGGAGGAGCTAAAATGTGGACAGGCTTGAGAAAGAGGGTTTTGGCAGGGGAATGTGTCTATGGAATGATGATCCGGCAAGCCCGTGATCCAGGAGCGCCGGCTATCTTTGCTGCAGCAGGGTTTGACTTTGTCTTCATTGACATGGAACATGGAAACTACTCCATGGAGACTGTGGCAGATCTGATCCGGGGTTCTAAATCAGTAGGGATTGCACCCCTTATCAGGGTTCCCCATTTAGAGACCCACTTCATTTCAAGAGTTCTCGATGCAGGGGCAGAGGGGATCATGGTCCCCATGACCTCCACGAAAGAACAGGCAGAGGCAATTGTTAGGTATAGTAAATTTACCCCATTGGGGAAGCGTGGGTATAGTGGACAGTCAGGTCATACCGACTATAAACCTCGGAAGGCCATTGAGTTCATGAAAGAAGGCAATGAACATACTTTGATTATCGCACAGATTGAGACCCAAGAAGCCATCGAAAACATCGATTCGATTCTCGGAGTGGAGGGAATCGATGTCGGGTTAATAGGCCCAAATGATCTTTCCATCTCCTTAGGCATACCTGACCAGATGGGTTCTGAAACTTTATCGAAGGCCATTGAAAAAGTGGTCGAGACAGCAAAAAAGAGAGGGAAGGCCTCTGGGATTCACATAGGGAATATTGAGGCCATCAAGAAGTGGCGGGCAAAAGGGATGACTGTCTTGGCCTATTCCACAGACATCGCTTTCATGTACAACGCCTCAAAGTCGAGTCTCGAAGAACTAAAACGTTAAAAACCATAAGAATCCTTTATAAAAAGTTCGTTACCCACAAATGATGAATATCAAACATACCCCCTCTCCCTTGACGGAAGAGGGCTGCCTGCCTGCCGGTAGGCAGGGGGTGTGGTGATCAAGGCCCTTTGTCTCTGGAAGGAGCGGAGAAAAAGTGTTAATTTTCAACTACGGCCCTGTCCGTGTTCGTGTTGAATATCCATAGAAGTTTAGAGGTTTACAGATGCATACTGTAGCAAAATTTTAACATTCATATAAAAAGTATTTGTGAAGGAAATCAAATTAAAATCTTTTTTTCTCGGTAGGCCTTCAGATATTCAAGACAGTAAGGGTCCTTATTGATAAGGATCTTGCTGGCGAAAATGGAAGACATAAGAGCCTGGTCTCGAACATCAATGATGAGAGTGTCGAGACCAGCGGCGATGGCCATTGTTAAAAATGTTCGATTGATCAATTTTCTTCCTGGAAGGCCCATGCTCACATTGCTCACACCACAAATGGTGTGGGATTGAGGGAAAATGGATCGGACTGTTTTTATCATTTCAAGGGTCACAAGGGCTGATTCGGGTTCGACCGCCACAGAGAGGACGAGAATGTCGAAATAGATGTGGTCGGGAGGGATATTTGCCTGAATTAGATTTTCATAGAGCCTTTTAGTAATGTTTAACCTTTGTTCGATCGTTCTTGGAATTCCTTGATCGTCCATCAAGAGGACGACAATTTTACATTTCTTCTCAACAATAAGGGGAAAGAGTTTATTCCATTTTTCTTCCTCACCAGAGATGGAATTTAGGATAGGGGGTTCTGAATGATGATAGACAGGGAGGGCGGCCTTCAGGGCTTCGGGATCGGCGCTATCGATCATCAAAGGGATTGGGACTTGTTTTTGAACGGTTTCAACCAGCCAGGGTAAATCCTCGACCTCATTTCCT
Organism: uncultured Syntrophaceae bacterium; assembly: GCA_964512795.1. Lineage (GTDB taxonomy): Bacteria > Desulfobacterota > BSN033 > BSN033 > UBA1163 > UBA1163. The sequence goes on along the minus strand of CAZEKS010000057.1, from coordinate 5,569 downwards.
CGGGCCACCCCTGCATTAATATCCAGAATGTGAGCTCCGCACTCGTATTGAGTTCTGGCCAATTCCTTCAAAAAATCTTCGTTTCGATCAAGTATGGCCTGCCCTACATTATGAATCGTTCCATTGATTGATTCGCCAATAATCAGCATGGGATTGCCTTTTTCGTATCATTGAGCAGGTACAATTTATAGATTTCCCCTGCCACCATACCCTTCTTTTGCTGCTTCAACAATGGATTTTAGGTTGGCCAACGGGGTCTGAAGAGGCACAGCGCATTCCGGAGCGAGGATATCCACGCCAGCCTCTATGCTGTAACGGGCTTGTTTATAGACATCTTCCGGATTTCCTCCAAAGAGAACATCCTTATTCGCGATATTACCGACCAAAGACATTTCATGGTTCACCACTTGAACAGCCATTTTCGCATCGACCTGCCATTCGAAATGGTAACCGTCGAACCCAGCCTCAACAAACAGCCTAAGTCGGTCAGAGCAGTTCCCGCAGATGTGAAGGATTGTTGGTCCTCCAATTTGTTGATTTATTTCTCGATGAACAGGCAATAAAAAGTCCTGATAAGTCTTTGGGCTTACCAGATCGCCTGTAGCATGATCAGCAATGACGACAACATCAGCTCCTGCTTGAAGTTGAGCCTTTGCAAAGATGATTGTCACTTCTTTAAGGCGATCGAGAAAACTCCGCACCTTGTCTGGATCGATTAAAGTCCAGAGAAGAAAATCTTGGACTCCGGCCAAGTGGTAAGAGAGAGTCCATGGGCCCATGACCTTTCCTATGAGTGCGGCATGATCTCCGTAGTTTCTCCTCAATATTTCCAAGGCCCTTAAGATGACTTGAATGGAAGGCTTTTCAAGAAGGTTTTCCGGAATCTTCAGTTGATCAACCTCCTTAGCAGGATGGGTTTTGGCATCTGGCATCATGGTTGGGCTGCCCCAATCTACGATGCATCCCAATGCCTCAGCTTCCTGCTGGACGCTAAATTCGGGCATGATAGAGTCAAAACCCAGAATCTCATATCCGGCTGCTGCAAGTTCAGCCATTTTTACAGGGTCCAGATGAGCCTCGGGGAAATAAACACCTGTTTTCTCCATCAATTCAACCGAAACGATTGAGGTGGGATTGGCCACGGATATTCGTTCTCCTCTCCTCCCTCCGAAGAGATCTGAAAGAAATCGACGTTTAGGTGTGGATGGTAGTTTGACTTTCATATTTATCTTCCAATAGAGAAAAGCCGATTGGCTAACTCAACTGCTCTTATTGCATCTTCACCATAGCCGTCGGCTCCGATTTCTTCAGCAAATTTTTGGGTAACCGGTGCTCCGCCTATAATGATTTTGGGGGGGTTGGGAAAGTTTTGCCTGATAGTCTTTATCACCTCTTTCATTTCGAGCATCGTTGTTGTGAGTAGGGCAGACAGCCCCACAAGATCTGGTTTTTCTTGGGTGGCGGCTTCCAGAAATCGCTCTTTGGGTACATTGATCCCAAGGTCGATTACCTCATATCCTGCACCTGTCATCATCATGGTTACAAGATTTTTGCCTATGTCGTGAATATCCCCTTTGACTGTCCCAATAACAAATTTGCCTTTGCTCGGTGCCTCCTCTCTCAGAAGTTCTGGTTTGAGGATTTCGATTCCCCTGTTCATGTTTCTTGCCGCTAAGAGCACTTCAGGCACCCAAATCTGCGAAGCCTTAAACTCCTGACCGATGATACTCATTCCACCGATCAGCCCTTCATTAAGAATAATAATGGGTGAGACTCCTTTTCCGATGTAATCCTTCAGCAAGGTTTCCATTGTAGCAAGATTAGTGTCTCGCAAGGCTCTATAAAAAGATTCAACCCCTTCTTTTTTCATTTTTCAGAAAACCAAATATTTGTGACCAACGGTGGGATTCATTTGGCAAGTAGTGATTTAACCAAATCAACGGCTGAAGCTGCATCCGGGGCATATCCATCTGCACCAATCTCTTTTGCAAATTTCTCCGTCACCGGAGCACCTCCGATAATCGCCTTCACCTGTTTCCGGAACCCAGCACCTTCAATGGCTTGAATAGTATTCCTCATCTCTCTCATGGTCGTCGTCAATAATGCCGATATTCCCACTACCTGAGGTTGATGCTGTTTAATGGCCTCAACAAACTTAACCACCGGGATATCAACCCCCAGATCGACCACCTCGAATCCGCCTCCTTCTAACATCATGATCACCAAATTCTTGCCAATGTCATGAAGGTCTCCCTTAACCGTTCCAATAATAATCTTGGCAGCCAGGGTGCTGGTTGATTTGGATAGGATCGGTTTGAGGATTGCCATGGCCGCATGCATGGCTCGTGCTGCGATGAGGACTTCCGGGATAAATATCTCACAATTTTTAAATTTAACGCCAACCCGATCCATGGCTGGGATGAGCCCCTCTTTCAGAATCGTTTCAGCTGGTTCACCCACATCTAATGCCTCCTGTGTCAGTGCCTTCATTTCATCCATTTTCCCCTTCGAAAGAACTGCGTAGAATTTCTCCTTATCAATCATTCCTCTTCCTCCTTTTCCGAGAAAGTCAGCTGGGTACCCCACCGGGCGTAGAGTTTTAAAATTTCATTGGTAACTTTCCCCATTCCCGAACCATTTCTGTAATCCGGACAAGTCTTTCAAATTTTGCATCAGGTGGGGTCGTGTCACTTATACCTAAAATGAATCGATCCCCTGGAGCGATCTCCATAAATAGGTTCTTCATAAACTTTTCAAACTCCTCATCGGACATACTCTCTTCAAGAAGTGCCACCGATGGAATTCCCCCGAAAATGGTTACTTTTTCTTTAAACGCTTTTTTTACTTCGGTAATGTTGACTTTCGTCATGGGTTGGGGGCAAACTGCCTCAGCAATATCCATTCCACTTTCAGGGATGAGATCGAGGAGTCCCTTGTTCTCGCCGTCACAGTGACAGAGAAGGAGTTTCCCTTTGGGATGGAGTATGTTAGCGAGCTTCTGAAGGTGGGGCATGATATGATCCCGGAAGAAAGGAGGGTAGGTGATCATCTCATCATAATTCGCCCCTGAAAAGATGACCTCTGCCGGTGAATCTGCGAGGATGCGGAAGATCTGGTCGAAATAGGGTTCCATATCTTCACAGAGCTCACGCATCTCCTTGGGATGATCATACATCTCAAGGTAGAACTTGGTGGCATCCAGAAACTCCTTCATAATATGATGCATCGGACTTGCCGAGAGGTTGGCAAAGGCTGCCGCAAATCCCTTTTCTCCGACCCTTCTTTGAAACTCCAGGTAGTTGTTGTAGTCGGGGAGGATCTTTATGTTCTTGAAAATATAGCCCACAATCTTGTAGTCCTTGGGTTCTTTGATGAGATGTTCCGTGATCCAGGTGATTGAAGCCCCTGCCCGCTTCATCTCTTCGGAGTAAAGGATCTTGCAGGAGACCGAGCCCAAAGGCGTATGATAAGTTACAAAGGTAAAATCACCTTCCTTTCTGACCTCCCGCTCGACCCCCACCAGCTCCGGCCTGTAAGTCATTCCCCACAAACGATAGATGCCCAAGCCTCGATCGATATTATCCTCCGGGGTCCGAACCTTCAAGAACTCAGGAACGATTTTGTGATATCCACCCCCGATATCGTCGGCGATTTCGTCCAGGATTGCATCCTTCTTGTATTTGACCGGCAGTGTTCCTCTCATGGAGTTGGAGTTGTACCAGAGGTCGATCCGGGGAACCCAAGGAAGCTGATCCGCCCATTGCCCCTGGGCTGCTTTAAGCATTCGTTCTTTATAGGTCACTATTGTCCTCTCTCCTTACGTTTTGTTACCAACGCAACAGCTGATCTGGCAACCATAGCCCGATTTGAGGGAATAAAGTTACGATCGTAATACCTCACAAATGCTGGCTTCGGTGAACTCCCTGACGCTCAGTGAGTCTAGGCACAGATGGCCTTCGCCGGGAGTGAGATGACTGGTCAAGGCTCACCGCTTCCTTAATGGTGCCTACCCCCTGCCTGGCTCTCAGGAAACGCATGGCCAAGAGTTTGTGGATCGCATCGCGCAGAGGATGTTCAAGCTGACGCTGAACTGCTCGGCTATCTCGTCCTGGGAAGGGAGTATTTCACCTACTCCGAAACCAGGCATGTGTGAGTGTTCTACCGATACACGCCTAACGACTGGAAAGCATGCGCAGCGCGAATTACGGTCTCATCCTCAAACTTCCGGCCAATGAGCATCATACCTACAGGGAGTCCATTGCACTTAGCACAAGGCACGTTCATCGCAGGATGACCTGTCACATCAAAAGTGCACGTATTTGCGTGGTAACTCCATGCTGCATCGAAATATTCTTTACGTGTACGATTCTCGGGTAAAGGTAAAGCATTTCCAGCGGGTGCAGTAGTCGGCATAATCAGGATATCGAAATCCTTCAAGGCCTGATCATATGCACTACGTAGCAGTGGTGCCAGATTCTGCGCCTTTGCATAATGCACTCCCCTATACTTAGTGATCATGTAATGGCCTTGAAGAATAAATCCTTTAACAGTGTCAGGTAGGTGATCTGCAAGTTCTCTGGCCGCCTTACCAAAGAAGTCTATGGCACTAACAGGGTAGTATCCTTTCCATCCCATTCCGAATCCGTGCCCTCGAACCACTTGCTGAAATCCTCCATCATTGCAAATCACTCCCCATATGTGCATACCATCTCGATGAAGCGGGATCGAGACTTCTCCAACCTTACCGCCTGCTTTCTCAAAAGAATAGGATGCTTCCTTAACGGCCAGGTCCGTATCCGATTGCGGACTTGCCCAACCGAACCCCTCTTGAACTATGCCAAATTTTAGACCGCTTATATCCGCCCTTAGCGCCTTTGTATAAGATACCGGTTTGATAAAGTCAGGTTGACGAGGATCAGAAGGGTCTTTGCCTGCGATAACTTCCAACAGAAGCGCTAAGTCTTCCACTGACTTGGCTATTGGTCCTGTATGATCGAGAGTATTCTCCAAGGGAAAAATCCCCGTATAAGGTACTAACCCATAAGTCGGTTTTAGCCCATAAACGCCACATAGTGCGCTCGGAATCCGGATTGATCCCCCCTGATCACAACCAATTGCCATATCACAATCCCCGTTAGCCGTTAACGCAGCACTGCCACTGGAAGAGCCACCTGCTGAGTATCCAAGATTGTGAGGATTACGGACGGGACCAGTAGCAGAAGTGTGTGAGCCACCCGAGAAGCATAAATCCTCGCAGACAGATTTACCAATGATTTCACCACCGGCATCAAGCATACGCGTCACAATAGTCGCATCCATATCGGGGACGAATCCCTCAAGAACCCTGCTACCGTTCATCAGCGGAATGCCAGCAATACAAACATTATCTTTTATGGCTATCTTTTTGCCAGCAAGTTTCCCTCCTAAAACGCCCTTAATGGAACACCTCCAATACCATGCATTCAAGGGATTCTCATCATCACTGGGACGATATCCAGCAGTACGTGGGTACTTAATATCTGGTTTAGGTCCAGATAGATCCCATACTCTGCGGTAAGATGCCAATGCG
>CAZEKS010000056.1:0-9975 GCA_964512795.1 uncultured Syntrophaceae bacterium | reverse complement strand
TGTCTGTTCCGTTTTTCAGAACTTCAGCCGCTTTTCCCTATTGCGACACAGTCTCGGTGGGGAGAGAGGGGTGAGGGGCGACTGGTTCGGCGTGAAAATATGGGGTGCTTTGGGATTAGAATGCCATGTTAAGAGAAGATTTTGTAATCCAATCAAATATCCGGCGGATGCTGACGCGTACCGGGATCGATGCTTCTCAAATGGATTTTGGTACGGTGAGGGGAGTGGTTTACATTCAGGGGACCTTTCAGCTTTCTCGATCTGACCCATCATGGGATTCGGACAAGGTAAAAGACTTCACGGCGAATAGACTGTATTCCTTAGAAAAGAAGATGAGGCGCATCCCGGGGGTTTCGGATGTGATTTTCCAGCTTAACAACTGGAGAAAAGAGAAAGGGCATTGGGTCCATGTCAAAATTATTGAAAAGGAAGAAAAAAATGAAAACTAGACGGAGATCAATCTATCAGCGCGTTTTAGACGAGATCGGAAAAGAGGTTTACATTCATCCCAATTATGCAGATCTCCAGAATCAGTTCGCTCTCCTCTTGATGGTTGAGGGAGAAATGGAAAAAGCGGAGATCCATTTTTTGGAGGCCCTCCGTCTGAACCCGAAATATCGAGAGGCTATGCTCAATTTAGCCTTTCTATATATGGAAATGAGGCGATGGAAGAAAGCCGAAGAGATTTTCCTTTCCGAGGTGAAGAGACATCCCAGGGATGGTTTTCTCCACCATGTCTTAGGAATATTGTATCTCCAAACCGGAAGGCAGAAGGAAGCGACAGCACGGATTCGTAAAGCGATTCAGTACCATTCCCACTACCAAGACTATTATAAGAAGAAAGGGATGTGGCAGAGAGGGACCATTCACCTCGATCAGAAGGCAGAGGAGGCATTGAAAAAGGTCCATTTGGATCCCTACGCTCAATTCCATAACTTCATCGGTCTCAATCTTGCCCAAAAAGGGAAATTTGCACAGGCGGTCAAAGAGCTTAAGAAGGCCGCAGGGCTGAAACCAGACGAATTTATTTTTCATGCGAACCTTGGAACCGTCTATTACTGTCAGGGAGCCTACTCCAAGGCGATTCAAGAATTTCAGAAGGCTTTGAAGATTGACCCTCTTTATGGCATGGGATATGCCAACCTCAGTTATATCTATGGCTTAATGTCCCGTACTCAAGAAGCCCTTCGTTATATGGAAAAGGCAGTCCAGTTGAACCCTCGGTATGCAGACCTCCATTATAATCTGGCTCTGCTCTACAATGATCGAAAACAATATAAGAAAGCCTTCTTTGAATTGAAAAAGGCCCTTCGCATCAACCCCCGCTACCTCTTTGCGAGGATCAATTTGGGTGTCTTGTATGAGGATCAGAAAAAATGGAAGGAGGCAAGAAGGGAATATCGGAAAATCCTCCGGATCACACCTAATGATGAGCACATTCAAAAGCGCTTGAAAAGAATCTCCTAACCGAGAGGAGGATCGATGTTGGTTTCTCCCAGTCCAACGAAAGCACCCGGGGTTCAATCCATCCTGGTGATTCATCAGGGCGCCCTGGGCGATTTCATTCTTGCCTTGCCTGCCCTCGAAACCCTTCACCATGCCTTTCCTCATGCCAGATCAGTCATTATGGGATATCCGCGAATTCTGGAACTGGTCGAAAAACGATTCTATGCCGAGGAGGTCCTCTCCATTGATCAAAGAGGAATGGCCTCTTTCTTTGTTCGAGAAGGGGTTCTGGATTTTCCTCTCTCGCAATATTTTGGGACATTTGATCTCATCATCGTCTTTGGAAAAGAAGGGGAAGGAACGGTCATCGGGAATCTGAGAAGGGTTTGTCAGGGTCGAATTCTTCACATCAATTCTTTTCCACCCTGGGATGAGAAGGTTCATTTCACCGATCACCTCCTCAAACAATTTGGTCGATATGGGTTTCCCGTATCCGGGTCAATTCCCAGACTCCAGTTGAAAGAGTCGGATCAAGGGTGGGCATGGGATTTCTGGAAAAGCAAAGGGATGACTCCGGAAGAGCGGTCGAAGGTGGTCATCCTCCATCCTGGCAGCGGGAGCAAGAAGAAAGTATGGCCCCTTGATCGATTTTTAAACCTCGCTCATACTCTTCAGGATCGGCTCGGCTCAAGAATTCTCATCGTTCTTGGCCCCGCCGAGGGGCCAGAGGTCCAGAAGGCGTTTGAGGGAATTGGGCCCCCCGCACCCATTCTGGCAAGGGGACTCACCCTTCTCCAACTGGCATCCGTGATGGAAGGATGCTGGTTCTTTGTCGGAAATGATTCCGGTATTTCCCATATGGCCGCTGCATTAGGACTTCCCACAGTGGTCATCTTTGGCCCCACGGATCAAAGGGTTTGGTCGCCGAGGGGAGAAAAGACATTTGTCGTTTCCAGAGATGTCTATTGTTCTCCCTGTCCTCAAGAGAGACTCTTTCAATGTAAGGATCTTGAATGTCTGAGGGGAATTGAAATCGGAGAGGTTTTAGGAGGGTTAGGGAAAATAGGAATTACATTTAAATCTTGAAAAAGGAGGAATAAGATGGTAGGGAAAAAAGTAGGAGAAATCATCAAATTTTTTGGAAAGATTAATGTTGCAGCGATTCGTTTATCCGAGGGATCGTTAAAGGTCGGCGATACCATCCACATGGTCGGCCATACCACCGATATCACTCAAACCATCGATTCCATGCAGATTGAGAACAAGAATGTTCAGGAAGCAGGGCCGGGTGCAGATATCGGGATTAAAATAAAGGACCGAGTGAGAGAACACGACATCGTCTATAAAGTCGTGGAATGAACCCCGTTAGAAAGGGGAGAGCTTTAACCCTGATCTTGACCCATTCTGGTTCCAGTGAAGTCTTGAAAGGTGCGATTGATAAAGCCAGGATAGGAGACCGGGAAAAGATAGAAGCCATCCGAAGGCTTAAACGATTTACAAACATATCGCAAAGCGCGCAGCGCATAGCATCAAATCCGTGACCGTGTCACGTGTCCGGACACGGAAAACGGACACGGGCACGATTCTTGAGTCTTGGATATGCGATTTATTGCCGAATTTCATCTCCATTCTAAATTCAGCCGAGACACCCGCAAGGATATGGAGGTGGGGACTCTTGCTCGGTGGGCCAAGAAAAAAGGAATTGGCCTTCTTGGGACAGGAGACTTTACCCACCCGACCTATTTTGCCGAGTTGCAATCAAAATTAGAACCCTTAGGGAATGGCCTCTTCAAGCTGAAAAAGGAGAATCTGGATGTCCAGTATATTTTGACGGCAGAGGTGAGCAATATCTATACGCAGAATGGAAAGGGGAGGAGAATCCACAACCTTATTTTTGCACCCAGTTTTGAAGTGGTAGAAGCCATTCGTTCTAAATTGGGTAACCTTGGTAAACTCTCCTCAGATGGGAGACCCATTTTCAGTTTTACCGCAAGAGAATTGGCGAAGATGATCTTAGATATTTCCGGAGATTGCCTGATCATCCCTGCCCACGCCTGGACGCCCTGGTTTTCGATCTTTGGGGCCAATTCAGGATTCAACTCCATTGAAGAATGTTTTGGAGAAATGTCCTCGCATATCCACGCTATTGAGACAGGCCTCTCCTCGGATCCTGAAATGAATTGGAGGTTATCGGCTCTCGATGCCTTCACCCTCCTCTCCAATTCAGACGCTCACTCCCCGAGTCGGTTGGGAAGGGAGGCCAACGCCTTCGATTGTGCGTTGGATTATTGGGAGATCGCTGAGACAATTCGAAAGAAGGACCGGAGGAAATTTCTCTTTACCATCGAATTCTTTCCGGAGGAAGGAAAATATCATTATGATGGCCATCGTCATTGTGGCGTGATCTTCTCTCCCTCCCAAACGAAGGCGAGCCAGTACCTCTGCCCGAAATGTCATAAAAAGTTGACGGTCGGGGTGATGCATCGAGTGGAGGAACTCGCTGATCGTCCGGAGGGGTTTATCCCGAAGAATGCCATTCCCTCCATCCACCTCATTCCATTAGAGGAGATCATTGCCGAGGCACTGGGTGTTCGGGTGGGGACCAAGGCGGTAGAGGCTGAGTATGAAAGGTTGATCGAGAGAGGGGGATCAGAATTAAGGATTCTGCTTGATTTACCTCCCGATGAATTGGCCTCATTTGTTCCACCACATATCCTGGAGGGGATTGTCCGAATGAGGCAGGGAAAGGTTTCAATTATTCCCGGCCATGACGGCGTTTATGGGAAAATCAATCTTTTCCCTGAGAGACAGGCGGGAGAGGAAGTGAAAGAGCAGTTGAAACTTTTTTAAAATCCCCCCTCCCCCCCCTTGCTAAAGGGGAGTTGAAGGGGATTAATGGAAAATCATTTTACGATCAAAATAGGCTGTTGTAATTTTCGATGAAAAGCGGAGGAGGGAATGGACCAAGAAATAAGGGAGAAAATGATTCTGTTTTCTCAGAGTCTCATGGGGATATTGCAATTGGCTTTTGAGGGGTTTCAAAAGCCCACAGAGAAGTTTTTCGAAGAAGCGGAAGAGTTCGAAGACAAGATTTATGAATACTCTTCGGAATTGACCAGTTTCATTATTTCGAAGAGTCCATCGAGTGAGAAGGAGAAGGAGTGGGTCAAACCCTATCTCTCAATCGCCTCCAGTCTGGGTCGCTTGGCTCACAATATTCAGGGCATTTTGGATCGGTCAATAGGCAAGTATGAAAACCATATCCTCTTCAGTGATCAAGCCGTCAAAGAGGTGAACGACGTCTTCCAAGAAGCCATGAGACTCCTAAAAAACCTTCCGGACCTGTTTACTACAGAGAGCAAATCCCTCGCCCAACGAATCGGGGAAGAGGGAAGGTCCATGTTCAAAATTGCGGACGGCTATTCCGAAGACCATGAGGAAAGATTGATTAATGGAATCTGTGTACCCAAACATTCACCCCTTTATCTAAGCATCATCGAATCCTTAAAAGGGGTCATGGTCCATACCCTGGCGGTGAGTGGAAAGATTGTCTCCCTTTCACCCAAATCCTGAGTCAGCGGCGGTCATCTCTACATTGCGATCCAGTATCCCTTAACTAAGGAAATTAGGGGAGATGAGTGAATTGGTTCAAGATAAGATTGAGTTGTTCGAAATCGAAGGAGATGAAAGAGATTCGACTAAAAATTTATTTCGCCAGGCCTTTTTTTTTGAAATAAAATGAATTATCATTCAAAAAGTGAATAATTGTTCTTAATGCTCGTCTAAAGGTATATAAGTATATAAAATGATGGAGACTGAGAAAATAAGCAGAAAAGAAAGGGAATACTTAGCCCATCGCGAAGAGATTCTTTCGGCAGCAGAAAAGGTTTTTGCCGCAAAAGGATTTTTTCCCACCACGATGAGTGACATCGCAAGGGAAGCAGAGTTTGGGACGGGTACCCTCTATAAATATTTCAAATCGAAAGAGGAGCTTTATTTCACCCTCATCGATGAGAAGGTGGAAGAAATCAACCTTTTGGTCAATGCCGAACTCTCACAGAAAACCTCTGCTGTTGAGAGGATCAAGAAGGTATTGGAGCTCCAGTTCGAGTTCATCGAACGAAATCGCGATTTTTTCAGAATTTATATTTCAGAGCGGAATCGTTTCGAGTGGACGGTCAAGGATGAGTTGGGGAAAGGCCTCCACGAGAAGATGGTCACCTATATTAGTGTCCTCGCTGAGGTCATGAGACAGGGGATCAAAGGAGGAGAGTTCAGATCCATGAACCCCATGGATTTGGCTCATGCCTTAGTGGGGATTTTCAATTCCTTTGTCTTCGAGTGGCTGATCAGCCGGGAGAACTATCCACTCATTTCAAAGTTGGATACGGTTTTAGAAATCTTTTTAGGCGGGGTTCAACAAATGGAAAGGAGGAGGTAGGTCAATGAAAATGAGATGGCTCGTCGGATTCATTTTATGGGTAATTGTTTCAGCAGGTGTTGTCTGGGCCCAAGAACCTCAAAAACCTCTCACTTTGGAGGAATGCATCAAGACCGCCATGGAGAGAAGCCTTGCACTCCATTCTGCCGCGGTGGGAATTGTAGGTTCCGAATATAGACAAAAGGAAGCGATCACAAATTTCCTTCCCTTTTGGACGGGGCAATATGGCTACACCCGATATAACACACCCGTTTCAGTGGGAGCGACGCAGATCGATACGTCTGGATTACTCCTCAATACAAGTAAGGATGTTTACAATTTTAACACCACCCTTAACCAACCCCTATTCACTGGAGGATTGAACTTAGCCAATTATCGGTCCGCTAAATTAGGAGTGGATCTCTCAAAGACGAGTCTGGAGACGGCAAAGCGGGACTTGGTTCTTCAGGTGAGGGTGGGGTATTTTACTATCTTAAGGGCGGAGAAGTTCTTGGGAGTGGCTGAACAGCAGGTGAAACAATTTGAGGCTCAACTCGAAGTGACCAAAGCTTTCTTCGACGTTGGAATTGTCGCCAAAAATGATGTCCTTCTGGCTGAGGTGAATTTGGCTAATGCCAGGCAGTCACTGGTCAAGGCGGCCAATGAAGTGGCTGCGGCCAAAGCTTCATTCAATTTACTGCTCAGGAGAGAGGTCAATACACCGTTCGAGGTGGTCGATATTCTTGCATACAAAGCTTTTCCACTCTCCTACGAGCAGTCTCTTGAAGAGGCCCTCCGGCTGCGCCCAGAGGTGAAGGCCGCTCAATTGAATATCGACCAGGCCAAGGAGAATGTCAAGATTGCCAGGAGTGGATTCTTCCCAACGATCAGCCTTGCGGGGAATTATAGTCGATCCTCCGACGAACCGGAGCTGGGTAGGTTTAAAGGTGAAGGATGGGTCGTGCAGGCTTTAGCCACATTCACGCTTTGGGATTGGGGAAACACTTATTTCAAAGTGGGGGAGGCTAAGGTGAAGGTCACCCAGGCAGAAGATTCAAAAAATCAGCTCATCGATTCGATCGTATTAGAAGTGAAGGATGATTATCTCAACATGCAGGTGGCAGAAAAGAATATCATTGTTGCGGAGAAGGCCATTGAACAGGCCGAGGAGAATTTAAGGATGAATGAGGAAAGGTATAAATACCAGGTGGCGACCCAAACCGATGTGATCAATGCCGTGACGTTACTCTCCCAGGCCAGAGTCAACTACTACGGCGCATTGAGCGATTTCAACGTCGCCAAGGCCCAATTGGACCGAGCGATGGGGAGGATGTATCCGTAAGAAATAAAGAACGCTAAGCGCTTAGCTTTCCTGCTGTAGATTCAGGCGCTGGTGAACCTGTTCAAGGCGGATGGGGGGTGGATGGGTCCTGGAAGTAGACCACCTAACGGGCACAACAACAGGTTCGAAGATCTCTACAAACGGTTATGAGGTGTAATATGCAAATCAATGACAGGGTCAAACGAGTTGCCACCATAGGGGTACTTGCCGTGGGACTTATAACGCCTGGTTGCGGCTCGCAGCAGGCTGCTCCTCAGCCTGCCATCCCCGAGGTTGCCATTGTGACAGTCAATCCGGAACGGGTAGTGCTAACCACCGAATTGCCAGGTCGTACATCCGCCTACTTGGTTGCGGAGATCCGTCCTCAGGTAAATGGTATTGTCCGAAAACGTCTATTCAACGAAGGCTCTGATGTCAAAGCCGGCAGCGTACTTTATCAGATTGATCCGGCGTCCTATCAGGCGGCCTACAACAATGCCGTTGCTGCGCTTGCGAGGAGCGAAGCCAATCTCCCACCCATCCGATTGAAAGCCGAGCGTTTCAGGGAGTTGATTGCCGTCAAGGCGATCAGCCAGCAGGATTTCGATAATGCGGTCGCTGCCCTCAAGCAGGCCGAGGCCGATATTGAGTACTCGAAAGCCACGGTTGAATCCGCCCGTATCAATTTGGCAAACACTCGCATCACGGCACCGATATCCGGTCGCATCGGCAAATCCAATGTGACCGTAGGCGCTCTCGCAACAGCGTATCAGGCCCCCGCCTTCGCAACCATCCAACAGATCGATCCGATTTATGTAGACGCGACACAGTCCAGCGCCAACCTGCTGCAGCTCAAACGGAACATCGCAGCCGGGCGGATCAAAGGCAGCGGTCCCGACCAGGCACGGGTGAAATTGCTTCTTGAAGACGGCACACCCTATCCGCAGGAAGGGACCCTGAAGTTTTCTGAGGTCACCGTTGATCCAAGTACCGGATCGTTTATCCTCCGGATGGTTTTTCCGAACCCTAAACATACTCTTCTGCCCGGAATGTATGTGCGTGCCGTTGTCCAAGAAGGCGTGGTTGATCGTGCAATTTTTGTCCCGCAGCAGGGGGTCTCGCGCGACCCGAAAGGGAATCCCGTCACACTGATCGTAGATGGCTCGGGCAAGGTCGAGCAGCGGACGATCACGGTCGCTCGCGCCATCGGTGACAGATGGCTTGTCAGTGAGGGGTTGAACCCGGGAGACCGTCTGATTGTCGAGGGTAGCCAAAGAGTTCGACCAGGGGCTTCCGTAAAGGTTGTCCCATTTGATGCCGGTCGGAAGGATGGTCCGGTGGCCGAGAAGATGGTTCAGCCGGCTGCAAAAGCGAATTGATCGGAGGTACCTGATGTTATCGAGATTCTTCCTAGATCGGCCTGTATTCGCCTGGGTCATCGCCATCATCATCATGCTGGCAGGCCTCCTCGCCATCTATCGGCTGCCCATATCGCAGTATCCCCCGATCGCACCTCCGTCGATCTATATTCAGAGCTTTTATCCCGGGGCCTCGGCAGAGACCGTGGAAAACAGCATCACTCAGATCATCGAACAGAAGATGACCGGCCTCGACAAGATGATCTACCTGTCCGCCACCAGCGATTCGTCGGGGTCCTCCCGCATCGAGTTGACCTTTGCCCCGGGGACCGACCCGGACCTCGCGTGGGCCAAGGTGCAGAATAAGCTCCAGCTTGCCATGGCGAGCCTTCCTGAGGAGGTGCAGCGCCGGGGTATCACGGTCGGCAAAGCGACCCGAAACTATCTGATGATCGTGGGCCTGATCTCTGAAGACGGCAGCATGGACGACATCGATTTGGGGGACTATGCCCAATCCAACCTGGAGAAGGTCCTAGCAAGGGTGCCGGGTGTGGGGGAAGTCGAAATTTTTGGAGCCCAGTATTCCATGCGGATTTGGCTGGATCCCGACAAGCTGGTGAATTACCATCTCACGGTCGATGATGTTGTTGCCGCACTCCAGTCTTACAACGTAGAAGTCTCCGCCGGCCAGTTCGGTGGAGCGCCGGCTGTGAAAGGTCAGCGCCTGAACGCCTCTATTGTCGTTCAGAGTCTGCTGAAGACCCCTGATGAGTTTGCTTCCATTCCCGTCCGCGTCAATCCGGACGGCTCCTTCGTGCGGATCGGAGATATAGGACGAACGGAGCTGGGAACCGAGTCGTACGATACCCATGTCTTTTACAACGGTAAACCCTCCACCGGTATGGCGATCCGGCAGGTTGCAGGCGCGAATGCCCTGGATACGGCCGATGCAGTTAAAGCAAAATTGAACGAAATGAGCCGGTATTTCCCTCCCGGCATGAAGGTCGTCTATCCTGTGGATACCACCGTCTTTGTCAAGGTGGCTATTAATGAGGTGGTCAAGACCCTCCTTGTGGCGATCCTGCTGGTATTCCTGGTGATGTGGCTTTTCATGGGGAATATTCGTGCAACCCTGATTCCCACCATCGCGGTGCCGGTGGTGCTTTTGGGGACCTTTGCGGTTTTGGGGTTTTTCGGCTTCTCCATCAATATGCTGACGATGTTTGCCATGGTCCTGTCCATTGGTCTTCTGGTGGACGACGCCATCGTGGTGGTGGAAAATGTGGAACGGATCATGAGTGAGGAAGGGCTTTCACCCAGGGAGGCTACCCGCAAAGGCATGGAACAGATCACGAGCGCTCTCGTGGGGATCGGACTTGTGCTCTCGGCCGTGTTCGGCCCCATGGCCTTCTTCGGCGGCTCGACGGGCG
>CAZEKS010000055.1:0-10031 GCA_964512795.1 uncultured Syntrophaceae bacterium | reverse complement strand
TACTGCCCTGACAGGCGCAACTGGTCTCACCATCATTGCCTTAGGAGGTATACTTTTGCCTGCATTGTTACAAGGAAAATATCCCGAAAAGTTCTCTCTCGGGTTGGTGACCAATTCAGGGACATTGGGTCTTCTCTTTCCACCCAGCCTGCCCATCATCATCTATGCGATTGTGTCCAAGGTTCAGATTAATCAACTTTTTCTTGCCGGTCTCTTACCTGGCATCCTGATGATCATCCTTCTCTCCGCATTCAGTGTACAAAAGGCCATTGCTGAGGATGTCCCGAGAACCCAATTCAATACGACTCGTATGTTTAAAGCATTAAGAGAAGCGATGTGGGAGCTCCCTCTTCCCTTTGTCGTACTGGGTGGTATTTACAGCGGATACTTTGCTGTCAGTGAAGCAGCAGCGATTACAGCGGTTTACGTTTTCCTGGTGGAAGTGGTCATCTACCGAGACATCAAATGGCGGGAACTTCCTCAAGTCATGCGAAAAAGTATGGTGCTGGTGGGTGGAATCTTGATCATTCTGGGAGCAGCCCTTGGTTTCACAAATTATCTGATCGATGCAGAAGTTCCCATGAAGCTGTTTAATTTATTCAAGGCTTATACCGACAGCCCTTTCGTATTTCTGATCCTCCTGAACCTCTTTCTCCTGGTGGTGGGCTGTCTGCTCGACATTTTCTCAGCTCTGATCGTCGTCGTTCCTCTCATCACTCCGGTGGCCCATGCTTACGGAATCAACCTCATTCATCTCGGCATTATCTTCCTTGCCAACCTCCAGATCGGGGCATTGACCCCTCCTATTGGAATGAGCCTTTTTATCTCAAGCCTTCGTTTTGAGAAACCCATGTCGAAAATCATACTGGCCTCCCTCCCCTTTATCGTTGTCCTCTTATTTGTATTGGCCATCATCACCTATGTCCCCTGGTTGAGCCTGGCGCTCGTCAAATAAGGCGGCATAGGGCATAGAGTACAGCGCAAAGCGTAAGATCTTTTTACGCCATGCTTCACAACATGCGGCGCGGCTTTATTATTTTAAGAGTGATACAAAGCTTTCAACTTTTAAATCGGTGTAATGAGCAATGGAATCAAAGTGTGAGTCGGCATGGACAAGGATTGCCCTTTCTTTCAGAGCAGAGGCCGCAATGACAATGTCTGCGTAAGGGATACTCATTCCCTTTCGTTTCAAATCAAAGGCGAGTTTTGACGAAAGATCCCACAATCGCTTATCCGATTCGATATAAAAGAGGGAATCGAGCCTGCTTTTTAGCCGGAGATATTCTTTTTCTGACTTGGTGCCACCAAGTAACTCAAGGGCTATCATTCCACAGATGGCCACTTCACTTTCAATTAACAACTCGTCAATTCTTTCTTTGATGGCAGGGTGGAAGTTTTTTTTCAGTGCAAACAGCCATGCGGAAGTATCGATGAGGATCATTCTATCTCCCCGCCCTTCGTTTTTTTAACTCGTCCAAAGAGAGGTCAATATCAAAGGACCCAAGTTCCCCGCGGAGGAGGTCTCGGTTTTTCTTTCTGACCAACTCCTTCAGCCCCGCCTCAATCACTTCTTTTTTCGTCCTCAATTTCGAAGCTTTTAAGGCGAGTTCTATGAGCACCTCATCAACAAAAACAGTGGTTTTCTTCATGGATGGCTCCCTTTATACCTTTTTGATACATATTATAATATGTATAAGTAATATGTCAATAAGAAGGTTTATAGGAAGCTCAATCGTTCTCCAAAGAAATTACAAGACTTATAGCGTGGTCCGTGAGCATATAAGCCCTAACTGAGCTTCGCCCTCCTTAGAGTAAATACGCATTCCAGCCACCCGTACAGAAAAAAAGGACCACATTCATTTAGAAATTACAACCAGGTCATCGATTCCTTCCTGTAATGGAGTTTTGCCTTTTTTACTAAGTTTTGCTATATTCCCACCAGTAATCTTCAGTAGGCATATCCGACATTGTCGCCTATCCCTTATTTTTTTAAAAAAAGCGACGTTGTCTTCTGTGAACGAGTTAGCTGCTATTGCCCATTAGAGATAACATGGAAGACATAGAAAAACGTATTGACTCAGCTTTCGAGAGGTACACTCCAACGATAGACCTTCTCAAAGAATTTGTTAAGGAAAGGTCGAATACCCAAGAATTCATCCTGCTCGTTTGCGCAAGGCTTGATTCTCTCTCGAACATGGCTTTCCGAAAGAAGTCACAGAAGGACAATTTCGTTGAATTCCTTGTTCATCACTCCGGTCATAAGAATAAGATTCTATCGATTAGCCTTCCAGACCTTTACGAGTATTTAGACTATCAACTGTGGGTGCTACCGGGTAGTCTCGAAAAGGATGGGCGACTTCACATGTTTTACCCACAAAGGGACGAAAAGTATGTCACCTTCATCTGGAATTCTGGTATACCAATCAACCAGACAAAAGTGGAAAGTCTGCTGAAACTCCTACTCCGCGCACTCAAAAACAACTATAGAGTTGTGCCGAATCAAAGTACCTCTAAGAAATCCATTGACTCTCTCGACAATGTTGTACGCTGTTTCGAGAACCTGGCACAGAGAAGCAATAGAACATTTTTGCGAGAAGCAATCGTTTCCAATCAACATCTCTCCAATATGATAAAAGACTTCTCGCTTGCCTCTTTGTTGTACAGGGAGTACAGGTGTGGAATCATTCATGAGTATGAAGTCGATGTTGATCCTTTGGATTTTTACTCGAAGAGGGAGGTCTACTTTCGGACGCTATACAATGAGTTTGTATACCCTACCAGACGGCTCAGGGTTCAGTTCTCGGCCAGTTTCCTTTTGAATTTACTTGTCAACAGCATTAATAGTTATCGGAAACGACTCCAACAAATCAAACGTCTCCCGATAGATTTGTACAGCGAGATTTGCGACTTCATGGAAGAGCTGGATTACCTCGATGAGGATTCAATAGGAGATGGAAGAGATGTCGGAATAAACATTTCAACGAACAACAGCAGCTAACAGCGGTAACAATGACATTTACTCATTATAACTGGGGACGGAGATAATGCGGCGTGGACTGGAATAACAGCAGATCCATTGAGACTAAGATTCGTCGCCTGACCCGCGAGATCAGGAAGATTGATGAGTTGTTCTATGGGACGAATAAGGATGCCAGTCGCGATCTCTATGCGGGGATGCTCGAACGAAAGCGAGACGACATGGTACGCTCGGTAGTCCTTCAGTTGCACACAGGCATTGAGGATATCCTTACCGCTTGGATTACATGCCGAGTTCTCGGGATAAAAATGGAAGAGCGAAAGAAACGAGCGAGAACCAAGTCGGCGCAGGCTCTGCGCCGGATGCTGGAGGGTAGTGGGAGCATGGGATTCGATATGAAGCTCAACTTCGCTGTCGCGTTTCGGCTCATCAATGGCCCCACTCAAAAAAAGCTTGCGGAGCTTAACCGGCTGCGAAACAAATGCAGTCACAACTGGCTGCTCAAAGCACCAGTGAGGCGCGGCAGACGTCCTAAGCAGAAGAAGCCGCCGCTTTTGCTCTACAAGGGGCGCGACCTCCACGGGGTGGAGGCGCTGGAGGATTTTACGGCAGAATATGGCGTGCTATACGCAAAGTTATTCGTCAAATACCTCGGTTAAACAGCACATCTTTACTTCGCTGGCCAACGACAATTGAATATCTTCGGCCGGAGATATTCGCTCTTAGTCGTTAAAAGGACTTTTCCTACAGGCTCGTTATACTTTCTTTCTTCCCGTAATCATCAAGGTTGAGGATTGCACATATCAAGAATAAGTAGGTGTTCTAGACAATTTCGGCATAGTTGATCCTGTTAACGGATGTGCTGCATTTTACCATCCGCACTGTGGCCTATGCGGCTTTCATTCTTGAAGGAACGAAAGGATGGCCTGATTGACTTCATCGGGAGTTTCCCACATGGGGATGTGGCCGCTTTTCTCGATCCTTTGAAACTTCGAGCCTGCGATGGCCTGATGGAGCGTCTCCCCCACTTGAGGAGGAAAGATGAGATCCCTCTCCCCCCAGATGAATAAGGTAGGCTGGTAAATAAGGGCAAGCTGATCCTTTAGCTCCAAGGCTTCCTCAGCATGTTTGAAGGTGGAGTAAAGAACCCGGGTCGTCCCTTTGATCTTAGAAAGTTGATATTGCCGATTCAGCACTTCTGGAGTGATCAGTTTGATATTCGAAACGCACTCCAGAAGGATCCACCTGATCGAATTCTTGCTTCGAGCCGAAATGACCAGATAAGGGAGGATTGGAATATCTTTGATGGCTACCAGGGTTCGGAAGGATTCGTTTTTGACCTGGTGGAGGACATCCGGAGGGACACAGTTGATCAATACGAGTCGATCCACTCGTTCAGGATGGCGGATCGCCATGGCCCAGGCCATCCCTCCTCCCATCGAATTTCCGATCAGGGTGGCCTTCTGAATTCCCACCCCATCCATGAAGTCTTTCAAAAAATGAATGTAGGTCTCCGGGGTGTACGAAATCTTCGGCCGGTCTGAGTAGCCATGGCCGATGAGGTCTAAGGCATAAACCCGGTAGGATTGAGAAAGCGCTTCGATCTGTTTCTCCCATACCCAGATCCCGGCGCCATAGCCATGGAGCAATAGGAGAGGCTTGCCTTCTCCTTTCACCGTATAAAAAATCGTATGGCCATTAATCTGAACCGTCTGTGGAGAAAGAGCAGGGTTCCAGTCGATCCGAGTTGGGCGGACCAACGGAATGCTGCATCCCCATAAAAACGGCATCAACAAAATGGAAACAATCCATCGAAAACGAACCATCTCTCAACCTCACTCAAAGCTGTCCAGGGTTTGATGGAATACTGGAATGTTGGGGAATTATGAGGCCGAGGTTAAGGTTTAGAAGTTCTCAACCTCAACCTGAGAACTATAATGAACGCCATAAATAAGTTGACACACGCAGGATGTCATTGCGAACGAAGCCCTGCACCGCATGGTGTTCAGGGCGAAGTGAAGCAATCTCTGAGATTGCCACGTTGCCTTGCTCCTCGCAATGACTGCTTTTATAAGGCATTCACTATAAATAACCTAAACCTCCGCCTGATGGTGTCCACTTCATCATTCCACCATTCCCGTCTTCCTATTCTTTCAGAACTCCGTAACCTCTCCTCCTTGGATGGGTCGGCGGGTTTTGGTATTGATGTCAAGGGTAAAGCCGGGCTCGATTAAGCCAGACCGGGCATATCCTCTATCCTCCCAATACCCTCCCTCTTCTTGATTGATGAACTCAATCTTGCCGAGCCATTTGCAGCTCTTATATCCCCATAAGTTCGGGATGACCATTCTCAAAGGCCCTCCGTACTCAGCTTCAATGGGATCCCCGTTGACGCCATAAGCTAAAAGAACTCTGGGATTCTCTAAATCTTCTAATGAGACGGTTGTGCTGTATCCTCCTCCCACAGAGGTGAATCGAACATGATTGGTCCCAGATTCAATCGCAAGCAGTTTCAGAAAGTCATTCCATCGAATGCCTTCCCAATCCGCCCGAACCGACCAGCCCGACACAGAAGTCAAACGACAGTTTACCCGGCTCTTCGGCATCGCCGAGATCTGCTGCCATGAAAAATGTTTTTCTTCTTTGACCAGACCTCCTACGAAAAGAAAATAATTTTGAAGATCAATCACAGGCACCCCGCCGGCTTTAAAAGCGGGAACACGGAGGTCCTTGAGGATACTCATCTCTTTTTCTCCTTCTTTTTCCTAAACAGTTGATCAATTGATTGCAGCTCCTCGACAAATCCCTTTTCTCCTTTTAAAGTGCTTTAAAGTGCCTCTTCACCTATTACCTTAATCGGAATTCCCAGAGCCTGCGCGAGAGAAATGGCGACCTGAGTCAAGAAGGTTTCCTGGAGGTTGAACTGGGGATTCTCCATATTCCCCTTCACATGGAATTTAACTTTGATCTGATGCCCTTTCTTCTCCAACAAAGAGACTAAGGTCTCCGCCGGAATCCAAAAGACCATTCCCCCTCGTTCTTTGACGTGGAGATTGATCAGATCGAACTCCCCGGGTGCATCAATCCTCTTCTCCCTCACAGCAATTTTGGAATCCATATCCATCGTACCGGACTCAATCTCTGCGCTAACCTTTTTCCGATAATAGGGTTCAAAGGTCTTTACCTCTATTTCCCGAATCTTCAGGGAGGTTTCCATCTCCATGGATTTTACATCTATCCATCCCTTTATCTCCACGTTCCCCTCCTGTCCTTCCCCCTTCACCCTTGCTTTTAATTGGATGGGAGAGTGTACAGAGGTAATGGGGTATTCGGTATTTCTCATTTCAAAATTTATATCCCTCAATTCGATTTTTGCTGGAGGGTCTCCCACTTTTCTATCTTCAAAATCAATGGAGCCTTTCTCGATTCGAATCCGATCAACCTGAACTTGAATGGCCTCTCCCCTCTTCTTCCCTGCCTCTTCAAAAGTCTCTTTTCCTTCCCTTTCTTTTTCCATCCTTATCCAGGGGCCGACGATGCGCCCCTCTCGAGATCGATAGAAGAAAAAGGATGGCTGGAGGATGGTAAATTCCTTGATGTGTAAAGATTTTTTCAAAAGAGAGAGGAGGGAGGGATAAATCCTCATCTCCTCAATCTGAAGGAATCTTTGTTTTGAATGAGGGTCTTCATATTGAATTCCCCTTGCGGAGAGGTAGGTGGTCTTGAGCCTCATCTCCGCCAAGGTGAATCCAGGCCCCATCGCCTTTTGAAGGGATGGCTGAATCAATTTCACGGCGTAAAAGGAAAGGATGAAATACCCCCCGATCAATAGGACCACAAGAATTCCGATCAGGATGAACCATTTCTTCATCCCTTAACCTCCTCTTCCACAACTTCTTTATAGCCAGAAAGAGTGATGGTGGCAAAATAAAAGGGCGGCCCGACTTCCTCCCCTTCCACAGACCTTTTCTTGAGAAAGGACTTGCAGAGGGTGAGAAGTTGATCAAGGGATGACCCACCCTGATGCTGAGCCTCCAGCCTCCTCTCCATGGATAGGGATCGGGGAACAACAATGATCCGAGAGGTCGGGATGGCTTTTATTGAAATCTTCTCTCCCTCGCTGCTAAAGAGGTGGAGATGATAGGGCTGAGCACGATCTCTGAACGAATATCCAGCTAAAATAAGATAAACCTCATTTAATGGAAGAGCCTCTTCGGATGCCCCATCGGGTGTCGGAGGTGAAAAAGAATGTTGCATCCCCCGTTGTCCCAACCATTTTCCATATTGATCGGTGAAAAAGGATAAAGCCATGCTGACGATATCCTCGATCGCCTCCGTTCCCTGCCTCTGAAGGAAATTCTGAAAGGCTAAACTCATTTCTACTCCTATTCCCGCCCCAGCGCTCAACATGGCAGAGTGGGAGTTCAAACGGAGAAGCTTCTTCAGACTGAAATGCCTCATCTCTCCGGTTTCGTCAAACCAGGTCGCCCGGCTATCGGTGGCTAACACAATCCCTTTATAGGTGGAACAAGCGATGACTTGAGTCATAACAATTTCGGAAGGCCCCTCACCCTTCCCCTCTCCCCAGTGCCTGCCTGCCGGTAGGCAGGGGGAGAGGGTGGGGGTGAGGGGTTACGGTTTTACAATCAAAGAGACTTCTTTCGATTTCTTCTTATAGGCCTCTGCCAGCAGCCCAAAGATCGACTTGGTTACCAATTGAAAGAGAAAAGGATTGGGTTGAATTGGATTAAGAGGTTTTTCGAGATCCATCGCTACAGCCAGGGAAATCTTTGCCTCCTCTTCTCTTCCTAATTTGAGGAGAATATACGCCATCTCCTCCAATCTTCGCTGATAGAGAAATTTCCTCTCTCCTGAAAAGAGTTCCGTCAATGCCTTTTGATAGATCCCCTGGAATCGAACTTCCTTCTGAGCTGGGTCGAGAACAATCTTCGACTCCTCTGCCTCCCAGACTTCATCCGCATAGGGTTGGATTTGTTCCTCTTCGACCCTCCAGCTGGAAAAGAGATCTGCTTTAAGAAGGTCTCCCCCCTTCCTCAACATCCGGTCGTCTCCTGCCATTTCATCGATTCGAAGATAGGAATAGATGAATGGTTTCGCATAATCTTTTTTGATATTTTCTATCTCACGTTTCGCACGGAGATAGTCCTGGGGAGGGTTCCCTTTCTTTTCAACGCTTAATGGATAAGCTTGTGTGAAGAGAAAGGCGACATAGGAAGGCTCTATCTCAACAATTGGAAATGGATTTTTTTCTTGAACTTCTTCAAAGAAACTCCTGAACCCCTTCCGTGTCATCTCCTCCTGGGAAAAATTAACGATCCCCTCCCGATCACTGACAATTCCATGGTTGACCGTTAACCCTCGCCCTGGACGAGGGATGATGAGCCACAGAAGCCGGTGCCCAAGAAAATCAATCCCGCTCACGAACCCTTCTTTGGGATCTCCCTGTAAAGGACGAAGAATGGGTTTCACTTTATCAGATAAGGTCTCCTCAACGGCGATCCCTTTGCTTTTCAGCCGGTAAAGGGATCTCTTGATGATTTTTCGAACCTTCTTGTCCTGGGTTATTTCAAACATTCGATGGAGAAGTCTGCCGGTCACCCTATCGGGAATGGTGACCATTAACTCAGCCAACCTTCCAGCGGTTTGCGGGTCTTTTTCCAACTGAGGGAGGAGCGATGGAAAGATTTCCTCTTCTGATTTTCCATTTGAAATATCAGTCTTCATCTGCTCGACGAAAGCTTGAATATCTCCCATTTTTTCCCCTCTGCTTTCTCCATAAATTAACAAAAATCCCCTCTCCCCCAGGAGACTGTGTCGCAATGGTGACTACGCAAAAAGATGAATCCTCCCATGTGAGAGATTGCAAGATTGATGGGGGATAGGCGACTGGCTGAGGAAGCTTTAGACCTGCCTGCGCGAAGCCGCTCTCGCCTGCCAAAGAACTTGTTCGGCGAGCAGGTCGGCGAAGGCAGGGCGGAACTTTTATTATGTAAATTCATATGCAAATACTTCATGAAGACATCATTTCTGATGAGAAGAATGATTGACCATACCTTTCAATAATCCGCAATTCTAAAGCTTCCGAAGCTGGTCACCTGTCCCTCACCGCGATTGCGACTCAGTCTCTCAAGGGGGAGGGATTAGATGGGGTGCTGCGCTAATGACTGTAAATCGAATGGTTAAGAGCATGGTGATGGAAAGATTCACGAAAAGGGTATTTCGACAGAGAAGTTCAAGTTTCTTGTTGTCGTGATAATTCCCTTTCCAAACCTGGGCAAGATTCCATAGGATCAGAAACGTTGGAACTCCCGAAAGAGCAAGGAGCCAGAGAGGAGTTTGACCCAAACCCCACATCATTTTGATAAAGGAAAATCCCGTCAATATGGAGAGCCCGATGTAGAGATCTCCCATCCTCTCTTTCCCAAACCGGACGACGAGGTTCCTTTTTCCAATGGCTCGATCTGCTTCTTCATCCGGAAATTCATTGATCAAGATCACATTGAAGATGGAAAGACCCACGGGGAGAGAGAGCAGTAAGATCTGTGGGCTGAAGAATCCCGTGAAGAGAAAAAACCCGGTAGCAATCGGCAACCATCCATAACAGAAACCGATGAGAATTTCTCCCAAACCATGATAGGACCATCGAATCGGTTTGTTCGAATAAAAAAATCCAAAAAAGATGCCCAGCCCTCCTAGTAAAAGGGTCCGAAGATCGGACCGGTATTGGAGGTAGATATAAAGTCCGACGAGGATCGCTCCTGCCAGACATCCATATCCCAAAAGAAGTGACACCCAGGCAGGAAGGATCTCTCTGACCAAAACCCTCGATCCCCCTGAAAACCGGTTAAAATTTTGATTGACACGATCCCCTTCCAGATCGTTCCATTCCCCTAAGTAATAGGTCATCCACATGATGAGGATGACCGCCGAAGCAGAAAGCACATAAAGTCCTAACGGTCCTCTGTAGCCCCGGCGCCAGGCCAAGATAAACCCTAAGATCAAAGGGAGAATTCCCACGGAAAGAAAAGGAATC
>CAZEKS010000054.1:0-10060 GCA_964512795.1 uncultured Syntrophaceae bacterium | reverse complement strand
AATATTATGAGAGCCCGGATTACCCCCAAGGAGGAGGGAAGACTCGTATTAGAGCTCACCGGGAAGAGGGCCGGGATGGATGCAGGGCTTAAATATCTCAGCGAGATAGGTGTGGAGATCCAGTCATTGGCGCAGGACGTCAAATGGCATGAGGATCGCTGTACCCACTGCACAGCCTGCATCAGTGTCTGTCCCACGAAGGCACTGGATGTCCAAAGGACGAATATGGAGGTGTCCTTTAAACGGGACAAGTGCATTGCCTGCGAACTGTGCATCCCAGTCTGTCCTTATCAGGCTATGGAAATCCTGTTTTAATAAGGGGTCAAGGGGCCTGGGATTCAAGGGGCCAAGCGTAGAGATTCTCGTTCACCAATATCAATTCATAAACCATTAGTAGTACAAACGCAGAATTAATTTTTACATTTAGATAAACTTCCCTCACTCTCCCCCTCTCCCCTGCGGGGAGAGGGAGGGGGTGAGGGGGGACAAATCAAAGGGGGTCATGGTTGGGAAAAAGAGTAGTGGTTGCAATGAGTGGGGGAGTCGATTCGAGCACGACTGCTTGGCTTCTCAAGCAGAAGGGCTATGAAGTCATTGGAGCAACCATGTGCATCGGAATGATGGATAAAGCCCAAGGAGGGCCGGCCCGATGTTGTGGTCTGGCTGATATCGAGGATGCCAGACGCGTTGCTCTTCAACTTGAGATTCCTTTTTATGTTTTCCATCTGAAGGAGGAGTTTGAGAAAGAAGTCGTCCAATATTTTTGCGAAGAATACGCTAAGGGGAAAACGCCCAATCCTTGCATCCTCTGCAATGAGAAAGTTAAGTTCGGTTCTTTTTTAAAGAGGGCGTTGGAACTGGAGGCCGATTTTATTGCCACCGGTCATTATGCAAGATTGGATTTCGATAAAAGGATGGGGCGTTATCTTTTAAAAAAAGGAGTGGATCTGAAGAAGGATCAATCCTACGTCCTCTTTTCTTTAACTCAAGACCAATTAGGCCATACTCTCTTTCCATTGGGAGGACTTAGAAAAGAGGAAGTGAGGAAAATGGCGCTTCAACAAGGTCTTCGAGTCCATGATAAACCCGAAAGTCAGGAGGTCTGTTTTATTCAGGAATCGTCTTATCATTTCTTTTTATCCGAGAGGTTAGAAAAGTCCTTTGGACCTGGTCCTATTGTGGATAGGAAAGGGAATGTCCTGGGAAAACATAAAGGCATCCCTTTTTACACCATCGGCCAACGAAGGGGTCTCCGCCTGGCAAAAGGAAAGCCTCTCTATGTGATTGGGATCAATCGAGAAAAGAACGTGATTGTTGTGGGAGGAGAAGAAGAAGTTTATGGTGACACATTCCTCGTTGATTCTGTCAACTGGATTGTGCCGCAGAAAATGATTTCTTCCCATCACACCCAGGTGAAGATCAGGTATAACCATCCTGGCTCAGAGGCTAATATTTCTCACCAGGGAGAGGGTGATTTGGAAGTGAAGTTTAAATCTCCTCAGAAGGCTATCACCCCCGGGCAGGCAGCTGTTTTTTATGATGGAGAAACAGTGCTCGGAGGAGGGTGGATCAAAAAAGTAGTGATGAGTTCGGAGTGATGAGTTCGGAGATAGAAACTAAAACTAAGAAATTGAAAGGAATCTTTCAATCCATGGGAAAGGTTCTGGTGGCCTTTTCGGGAGGGGTGGATAGCACACTCCTCCTCAAAGTAGCTCAAGATACCCTTGGGGATAAAAATGTTCTCGCTGTCACGGCACGCTCTCCCCTTTATCCTGAAAGGGAATTAGCAGGAGTCAAGAAATTGGTTCAGACCTTAGGAGCCAGACACCGCTTGATCGAATCGAATGAGCTGGAGATCCCTGGATTTTCTGAAAATCCTCCCAACCGATGCTACTATTGTAAAGAGAAGCTCTTCAGAGAATTACTGGAGATAGCTAAAGAAGAATCGATCCCTTTTATCGTTGAAGGTTCCACCTTGGATGACGACAAGGACCATAGACCCGGGAGGATGGCGATTCAGGAGCTGGGAATCAGAAGCCCGCTCAAAGAAGCATTGTTCAAAAAAATAGAGGTGAGGGAATTATCGAAAGAGTTGGGGCTTCCCACCTGGGATAAACCTTCCTTCGCTTGCCTTGCCTCAAGGTTTCCTTACGGAGAGGAGATTACAGAGCAAGAGTTGAGAATGGTAGACGAAGCAGAGGATTTTTTATTTGGACTGGGATTCAAACAGGTTCGCGTGCGTCATTACGGGAATCTGGCAAGAATCGAAATCCTCAACGAAGAAATGTCCCGTTTGATGAATGGTTCATTGAGAGAAAAAGTGGTGAGTCATCTGAAAGGGATTGGTTATAGCTATATTACACTGGATCTTCAGGGTTTTCGTTCCGGATCGATGAATGAGGTTTTAGGATGAAGGCCATTGCTCTCTTATCCGGAGGGCTCGACAGTACGCTCGCCGCCAAGGTTGTCATAGAGCAAGGAGTTGAATTAGAGGCCCTCAATTTTATGACGGTCTTTTGCACCTGCACCACTCGGGGAGCAACCTGTCTGGCTTCTCAGAAAGCCGTTGATACCTTGGGCATTCCATTAAGGGTATTCAACGTTTCCGAAGAGTACCTCGGCGTCGTGAAGTATCCCAAACATGGCTATGGAAGAAATATGAATCCGTGCATCGATTGCCGGATCTTCATGCTGAAGAAGGCAAAGGCGTATATGGAAGAGTCAGGAGCCGCTTTTATTGTTACGGGGGAAGTATTGGGACAGAGACCCATGTCCCAAAGAAAAGATGCGATGCGGCTGATTGAAAAGGAGGCGGGGCTCGAGGGTTTTATCTTGCGTCCCCTCTCTGCCAATGTCCTTCCAATCACCATCCTGGAAAAGGAAGGATGGGTGGATCGAGGGAAGCTGCTGAAGTTTCAGGGGCGTTCAAGAAAGCCGCAGATTGAATTGGCAGAGCATTACGGCATTCATGACTATCCATGCCCTGCAGGAGGGTGTCTTCTTACAGATCCTGGATTTGCAAAACGGATGAAAGACTTGATGCTCCACCAAACTGATTTTTCTCTAAACGATGTTCACCTTCTTAAGATGGGGAGGCATTTTCGGTTCTCCGATGGAGTTAAGTTAGTCGTCGGGAGGAATGAGGAGGAGAATCAAAAGATCGAGACCTTTGCCCAGGGAAAAGATATTTTATTAAAGGTCTCCAATTTCCCAGGGCCCCTTTCTCTCCTAAGGGGGAATCTTGGTGAAGGAGATATTGAGAAGGCAGCAACCATCACGGCTCATTATAGTAAGGCAAAGGATTTAGGAAATACAGAAGTAACCTACAAAGGTGTTGATGAAGATCACCATCGGTCTTTTTCTGCTTCACCTATTTCAAGAAGAGAAATCGAGAGACTGATGATTAATGAATGAAGGTAACACTTTACCACTCTGAGGAAAAGGTAATCTATGAAACGGAAGAGGTTTGTCAATTTGAGTAAGGTCATCTATGAAGCTCATTTTGCGGGAATTGAAATTGGATATTGTCATATGGAGAAGTTAGCCAACTTATCAGCGATTGGAAAACCTCATGGGTTTACGGTCTGCTGCTTTCCTATCAAAATCAAGAAGGCCAGCGCAGGCTGGGTTAGGCCCATCGCCATGATAGACGAAAGAGCATGAGGCTCTTCCATAGAATCCCACCCTCGAACAATGAAAATCCCCCCTTGCCCCCCTTTTGCCTGTCTAATGATAGGGAAAAGATACTAAGGGGGGTAATGATCTCCTCCCTTTGGCAAAGGGAGGTTGGGAGGGATTTTAAGATGATATTTTCTAAATGAACAGGAGTAGATTAGACTCATGATAAAAAATTTTGGGAAGAAAAAGCCAAGAATGGATCGCTCTGTTTTTATCAGCGAGGATGCTTATGTCATTGGAGATGTAAGCATTGGAAGGAATTCCAGTATTTGGCCCGGGGCGGTTTTAAGAGCTGATCGATTCCGAATTCAAATTGGGTGCCATTGTAGTATTCAGGATAACTGTGTCATTCATGCAGGGGTGGCGGACGTCATCATTGGGAATAATGTTACCGTGGGCCATGGTTCCGTCATCCATTGTGCAAGAATCGGAAATAATGTTCTCATTGGAATGAATACCACCCTGGGTATTTTTGCAGAAATTGGCGACGACTGTATGATCGGCGCCCATTCCATGGTGAAGGATAATTTTAAGATTCCTTCAAGATCTTTGGTCGTAGGAGTGCCGGCGAGAATAAAGAGGACTGTTAACCGAAAAGAGATAGAGAGGATCATTTCTGGAGCCAACTTTTATGTGGACCTTTCAAGAGACTTCAAAAAACAAGGACTTTAAATTCGGTAGTTCAAGAAGGGAAAAATGGTTTTGAAGAATACGGGGTAATTAGGTCCAAATCCCAGGGATGGGCTTTCCGCAGTACTTGCACTTTCCAGCCTTCACGTTGATCTCTCCAACCATATATCCTGTCCGCTGGATGAGCATTTTTTTACACTTCGGGCAAAAGGTGTTTTCACCCTCGTGACGCGGGACATTCCCAATATAGACATATTCAAGACCCACAGACAAGGCCACTGCCCGGGCTTTATCCAGTGTCGAAACCGGTGTTTGGGGAAGGGTCTTGAGCTTGTATAAAGGATAGAAACGAGAGAAATGGATTGGAGTCTCTGCTCCCAATTCTTTTTTTATCCAGAGGCACATCTCTCTGACCATTGACGTCTCATCATTCTTTGTGGGAATGATGAGGCTTGTGATCTCCAGATGGACTTTTTCCTGCTTTAGCATCTTCAGTGTTTCAAGCACCGGAGCGAGATTCCCACTGCACAGCTCTTGATAAAAATTGTCTGAAAATCCCTTTAAGTCGATATTGGCAGCATCTAACACTTTACATAGGTTTTTAAGTGGTCCTGGATTGATAAAGCCATTGGAGTGGTAGACATTTAGAAGTCCTGACTTCTTAACGAGCGTACCGATGTCTATCATGTATTCATAAAAGATGGTGGGTTCCGCATAAGTATAGGCAACAGAACGGGCTCCTATTTCTTTCGCCCTGCTCACCATCAACTCCGGTGGCACCTCGTAGCTGTAAAGATCCTCTGGAGCGGCCTGGGAGATTTCCCAATTCTGGCAGAATTTGCAATGGAAATTACATCCTGCTGTGGCGAGTGAAAACGAGGCGGTGCCAGGGAGAACATGAAAAAGAGGTTTTTTCTCAATCGGGTCTAAATGAACCGCACATGGATTTCCGTAAACCAGGCTGTAATATTTTCCATCCCGGTTTTCCCGAACCTTGCAAATGCCTCTCTTGCCTTTAGCCACGCGACAGCGATGAGGACACAGCTCACACTGAATTTCTCCTCCCTCCAATGAAGTGAAATAGGGAGAAAGCTTTGTCTTAATGAGTCCTTTCTTAGGCATTTGTGCCCGGGAGGTTTCTGGAAAGCCGAAGAGATATGTGGCGGAGAGCATGCAGAAACTCGCTCCACAGAACCGCAGAAACTCCCGCCTTGTCTGGTGGGAATTGGATTCGGCTTTGCTTAGTATTCGGTTTTCAATACTGAATGAATGAAGCTGGTTATTGAAAGACTCGCTCACGCTTTCATTTCCTCTCCAATTCGATCTTAATAAATTAACGCGGAATGGATGTCGCCGTCAATACCTTTTGCTTCTCACCCCTGACTACCGCCCCCGGTCCCGACCGAGCCTACCTGCCGGTAGGCATGAGCGGGGCAGGCAGGCTCCTTTCTCCCTTAAAAGACTGTGTCGTAACCGAATGGAGGTAGGTAAAAACGGGACAAACAGCCGGATTCTATAGCTTTAGGGGGGAAGGAGCAGAGGTGTCTTTACAAGAATTTCGCACAGGAGTAATATAGATACATTAAGTATGACCCAGATTTAGCCAAAACAATTCGACAAATCCCCTCTGACTCCCCTTTACTAAAGTGGAGAACATGTTGTCATCCCCCTTTGATAAAGGGGGATTGAGGGGGATTTTCACAGAGCACTCAGCATGCTATCTAATGGTTGCATCATTAGAGAAACATTTCAATGAGGGAATTGTTTTTTCGCTAGATTGGGGTAATTAGGATACTCAATATGGAATTTACACGTCGGGACTTCATCAAAAATTCTTTATTCTTAGGCTGTTCCTTATTCTTTTCTCCTATCTCTTTCAGTGCCTCACAAAAGAAGGATGCACAATGGATTCCAGCCTACAAAAAATTGGAGACAGAGGGGAAATTGGCTGAGAGGGTCAAACAAGCTTATGCTCTCTTTGAAAATTGTCAACTCTGTCCAAGAAAGTGTGGGGTGAATCGGCAAAAGGGAGAAAGGGGGTTCTGTCGAGCTCCGGTCAAACCTGTGATTTTCAGCTATCACCCTCATTTTGGAGAGGAGATGTCTCTGGTGGGCGGAAAAGGGTCTGGCACCATCTTCTTCTCCAATTGCAACCTTCGCTGTGTCTTCTGCCAGAACTGGCCCATTTCTCACGAGGGAAGAGGAAAGGAAATCCAAGATGAAGACCTGGCAAACAGGATGCTTCACCTTCAGAAGATTGGCTGCCATAACATCAATGTCGTCACACCCACCCATGTCATGCTTAACATCCTCAATGCCACGCGGATTGCTTTGAAGAAAGGACTTCATATCCCTTTGGTTTACAATACCAGTGGCTACGAGCGTTTGGAGATATTGAAAATATTAGACGGCATCGTAGATATCTATTTGCCAGATATGAAATACATGGATACCGATAAGGCGGCGAAATATTCAGCCGGGGCTTCGGATTATCCTGAAGTGACCAAGAAAGCCATCGTTGAAATGCACCGGCAGGTAGGAGTGCTTAACCTGGATCAGCAGGGAGTTGCCATTCGTGGGCTCATGATCCGACATTTAGTTATGCCCAGCCGAGTGGCCGGAACAGAGAAATTCGTTAAATGGGTGGCGGAGGCTCTTCCCAAATCCACCTATGTAAATATCATGGCTCAATATCATGTTGAATATAAAGCCTATGATTATCCAGAGATCGCTCGTGGGATTACCACACGGGAATTTCTGGAGGCAATGAACTGGGCCGAAAAATACGGACTAACAAACCTCGACCCCCAATCGGTTGCGACCAGGAACTTTTACCTCAACCGTCGTACTGACTAAATTTTTTAAATTCGTTAATAGGCGCCTGCCTCTTGAGTTCATCTCAAGGGCCTCGGTATCCGGAATGCTCTTTTTGACCGGCAAGTGTCCCGTCCCGCCAAAGCGGGATAGGCGGGGTCCGTACCCACCGGCAGGCCCGTCCCGTCCTGACGGGATGGCCGGGGAGCGTCACTATTTTTCTTGCTTTTAGGCTTATGAAAATATATAATTAACCAACAATTAGTTGCCTGGAGACTTTTTAGGGTATGAACGTTAGCCCCGCAAAGAACTCTAAACAACTTCTTTGCGGGTTTTTTTATGGAGGCTTCAAATCAACTGAGGCTTACCAGGGTGAGTTCATTGCGAAAGGATCAATTTATGCATGAAGGGAATTTAAGGCGGAGGGAAAAATGAATCGAAAACCGAAAATAAATAAGAAAATTTATGTCGCTAATCTTCCTTTACAGACCAGCGAGCCTGAACTCAAAGCCCTTTTCTCCAATGCAGGAGATGTGATGTCTGTCAAGATCGTAAAGGACAGACAGACCAGCCAACCCAGAGGGTTTGCCTTTGTGGAGATGTCTACCCAATGGGAAGCCCGGAGGGCTGTCTCCATGTTGAATCGAAAAAACTTTATGGGAAAGGATTTACTGGTAAAGGAAGCCAAAGTCAGTCGTGGTTTTCGTGAGAATTGGTAATACAAAGGGGGAAGCTGTGGGGTTACTTCTTTTTGAGAGATTGATTATAAAACCAGATGTGAAGTTAGACTTGCCAGTATGAAGAGGGGGTCTGTTATGAATAAGGAAAGACTTGACTGGGTGATGTCTGGATTAAATCGATATAAACTAACACAGAAGGAAGACCAATTTATCAAATCAACAGAGGATGATTTCAATCAAAAAAATGGGATTACTGAACAGCAAGAAGAAAAATTAGAAAATCTTTATAAGGAAAAGTCAAGATTTTTACCCAATAAGAACTATTTTTCTCCCAAGGAAAGTATTTCTCCAGCAAATACCAAGGCGAGAAGGGTTCGTCCAAGATTTATGCCTTGATGATATCCTAATCACTTTTTGAAATCATCTCATCCCCTAAAGAATCAGTGAACATTCCTGTAGAAGCCTCCGGTTTTCAGATTCGACCTCCAGCAGAAGGACTGAGGGGGACCGATCCGATGAACATTTGTCATCGGGGAAAATTGAGGCACGGTGTTTGGTTAGAGATCGGCCGCAGGGTTCGTGATGTACTCAGAGCCAATAAGGATCAACTCCAAACATTCGTCTGAACGAAATAGAAAAGAGTTTTAATACCTGCAAGGGATTTGAACTTTTCACCGGCGATAAGAGTGAGAGGAACCTCTATCTCTATCAGAGGCTTGGCTATAAGATCTTCAAGACTTCAAAAATCACTGATTAGACCGATATTGTTTACTTAGAAAAAAACATGGGAAGAAAAATATGAGAAAAATATTATGATCCTATTCCCTGTTAGCGAAGAGAAGAGTAGATGGCTTAAGGAAAAAATGGAAGCCCTGGGTATCCATGAGAAGGACATTGAAGAAAAATTCATCCGGTCCTCGGGCAGGGGAGGGCAGAAAGTGAATAAGACCTCCACCTGCGTTTATCTCAAACATTTTCCAACAGGCATTGAAATAAAATGTATGAAGGAAAGGAACCAATCTCTCAATCGATTTCTCGCGAGACGTGAGCTGGTGAGGAGAATCGAAAAATTGTCAGGGAAGTTGACCCCGGAAGATATTATCATTGAGAAGGTGAGACGGCAAAAGTCGAAAAGAGGAAAGAGGGCAAGGTTGAAATATTCACTGTAGCTCAAGGTCAAGGTAGAGAGAGGAGAACGTTGTGGGGGACGATATAGCAAAGTTTCTGTACGAGGTTGGCCAGCTTAAAAGGGTAAAACGTTCGGGCTGGTGGATTGCTGGAGTAAAGGATCCCGAGAGTGTGGCGGAACATTCATTTAGAACTGCTGCCATTGCATATATCCTAGCCCAACTCGAAGGGGCAGATCTTGAGAAAGTGGTTTCTATGGTGTTATTCCATGATATATCAGAAGCCAGAACGAATGATGCCCATCGAATTGTGCGGAGATATGTGGGTTGGGAAGGTATTGATAGAAAGGTGGTGGAAGACCAATCAAAGAGGCTCCCTGATAAGATAGCGGAACGAATCACATCGATGATCTCAGAATCCGAGCAAGCCGTTTCTCTCGAGGCACGAGTCGTCCGCGATGCCGATCTTTTAGAATGTTTAGTGCAGGCCCGTGAATATCAGACATTAGGGTATAACGATGTGGTGGATTGGATTTTTAATGCTCAGGCCGCTCTCACAACAGAATCAGCAAAGAAAATTGCTGCAGGATGCCTTAAGACCGAGCCCAAAGAATGGTGGCAAGGCTTGAAGGCTTAGAGGAAGAAGAAAGGAAATCAATGGTAATCAAGAATATATTTTGGAGGACTCCTCAATTTACAATCGAAGAAATTTTTGAAACCCTTCTAAAGACTGAAGATTTTAGACTTGAACGAATCATCTCATCGGGCCAGGCAACACCATTTGGAGAGTGGTTCGACCAGGATTCGAATGAATGGGTAGTCTTGTTGAGTGGAAGCGCTGGTTTGTTATTTGAAGGAGAAGAGGAAGTAAGTACCATGCATCCTGGTGATTATATCCACATCCCTTCTCACCAACGTCATCGGGTAGAATGGACAGACCCTGAGCAGAAAACTGTATGGTTAACATTACATTATGGATAGGCGAAGATGGTTTGATTAACCTTAACGTTGCATTGAAAGGGCAGTTGGGTATGCTTCCCAACCTTTACCAAGCGGATTCTTAGATGTTTTATAGGCAACGAGACTGTCGAAAAAGTCCTCTTGATGAATTTTTAACCTTTTTCATGGGTC
>CAZEKS010000053.1:0-10065 GCA_964512795.1 uncultured Syntrophaceae bacterium | reverse complement strand
CACCCTTTGGTTCCGGGTGTGGAACGATTCTCACCTATCCTTTGAAGGAAGCTGGGAAAGAACAGCCCCGCGCCATCCTTGGGATGTTTGATGTTTCTGCAAGACCCATGATTGAAAAGGAGGTCCTCACCCTCGCCATGCCCTATTCCGTATTTTTAAAACTCTTAGAAAATGTTAAAGGAAGCTTTCTTGAAACGGAGAGCTGGAAGAAGGTTCTTCAGAGGATTCAGAAATAATGGGAGACTTTATGACCTTCTCAGAAACGATTTCATTGAGTACAAAAGGTTTTAGCGATATTCTGGACATTACTCATCATGTGGATGGAGTGATAGACCGCTCAGGAATCGAAAACGGATTGGTCACGGTGTTCTGTCCTGGTTCTACGGGCGCCGTCACGACGATAGAATATGAATCGGGTGTGCTCAAGGATTTGCAAAAGGCAATAGAAAAGATCGTTCCCTCAAATATCCCTTACGAACATGATAGACGCTGGGGCGATGGCAATGGCTTTTCTCATGTGAGGGCCGCTCTGATGAAACCCTCCCTCGCCATCCCGATGGTCAAGGGAAAAATGGCCCTGGGAACATGGCAACAAATCGTCTTCATCGATTTTGATAACCGAAAGAGGGAGAGAAATATTCTTGTTCAGGTGATGGGTGAATAATGATGGTAGCGCACGCAGTTTACTTTACCAGCAGGTAGATTGAAACCATGATGGCGAAGAGGGCAAATATTTTTCTGAGCCGGAATGGGTGAATTTTAAAAGAGACATAGGCTCCCACTCTTGCCATCAGGATCGATCCGATGGCGAGTCCCGCGCCCCGTTGGAGATCCACAAACCCAATGCTCCATCCAGGCAGACCGGCACGGCCTAACCCGTTTAAAATATAGCCAACCACTGAGAACAAGGCTGTGATCACAATGGTAGCGCTCGATGTTCCGATTGCCAATTTCAAAGGCATGTTTAATAAATAATACATCATCGGGATAGTCACCACTCCACCGCCAACCCCGGCTAAAGCTGAAACCGTGCCCGCCACAAGCCCTATCCCCGCCAGCCTAGGAATGCCGGGTTTCGCCGCTAACTCAAGTTTTTTCAGAGCCTTTGCTTCGCTTTCGGTCAACATTCCTATGGCTGTCGCCATGACAATGAGGCCGAAGAAAATCTGCAGATGCCTTCCGCTCAACCATGCAGCCAATGTTGTAGCGGTAAGAGCGGTCACGGCGCTGGAAAATCCAAGCACGAAGACCGACCGCCAATCAACGTTCCCCTGTTTACCGTGCTGATAAGCGCTTGTAAGGGAAGCAAAGACGATCACAAAGAGGCTGGTGCCAATGGCAGTATGAGTCAACACAGTGGGAGAAACGCCGGACTGTTCGTAGCTGAAGATAAGGATTGGCACGATCAGCAAACCACCGCCTACGCCGAAAAACCCGGCGAGGAAACCTACTGCACATCCGACTCCAATGAAAATTAAAAAATCGATCGGCGCCATTTTTAAAGTCCAAGATGACCAACCATTGCGGAATGCGGATTGTGGATTGCGGAGTAAAAAAGAAAATGTCTTAGGTTCTGTTGTTTAAATTCCGAAATCCGCATTCCGAAATACGAAATAAAAGTGCTATTCATACCTCAGGGCTTCGATCGGATTAAGTAAAGAAGCCTTTCTTGCTGGATAGATTCCGAAGAATACCCCTACCAATCCGGAAAAGAAGAAGGCCAAAAGGTTTGCTTTGATGGAAAAGATTGTTGACCACTGAGTCAAACCGGATAAAATAAAGGTTCCACCTATGCCGAGACCGATTCCCAAAATCCCACCCATCAAACTCAGTAACAGCGATTCGATTAGAAACTGAAAAAGGATGTCCCGTCCTTTGGCTCCCACAGCCATTCGAATACCGATCTCTCGGGTCCTTTCCGTTACCGACACGAGCATGATGTTCATGATACCGATTCCTCCGACGATCAGAGAGATCGAGGCAATGGCACCTAAGAGGTAGGACATGACATTGGCGGTTTGCTGGGCGGTTGACATCAACTCAGTAAGATTCCTCACCGTAAAATCATTTTCCTGCTTTGGTTGGATACGATGCCTTTGCCGGAGAAGGTCATTGATCTGATTCTCCACATTATTCATTGATTCCGGCGTCTTTGCCTGGACGGAAATCGTTCTTACCATCCCGGGAAACTGCATTCCAAAAAGTTTTTTTTGGGCTGTGGTCAGTGGAACGATGATGATATCATCCTGATCCTGTCCAAAAGTGGTCTGGCCCTTGGAACCAAGAATCCCGATGACTGTAAAGGGTACGTTTTTAATGCGGACAATTTGGCCGACCGGATCAATGCCTCCAAAGAGATTTTCGGCTACGGTTTCTCCGAGCAGACAGACCTTGACGGCCCCGTCCAAATCCTGTTGGGTGAAGGAACGACCTGACTGCAGCGGCCAGTCCCGGATGAAAAGAGTTTCCGGAGTGGTTCCATCGGCCACAGTGGACCAGTTCTGATTTCCAAAGATAATTTGTACAGTGCCTCTCTGGCTGGGGGCGACGTATCTAACGTCAGGGATTTCGTTTTGGATGGCCTTTGCATCGTCGACGGTTAGCGTAGGCACCGTTCCCGAGCCGAAACGAAGTCCGCCACTCGTAGAACTACCGGACATGACGATAAGCAAGTTCGATCCCATGCTGGCAATCTGTTCGGAAATTTGCTGTTTTGCTCCTGAACCTACAGCAACCGTGACAATGACCGCCCCCACGCCGATGATGATTCCAAGCATGGTCAAGGCCGATCGCATCTTATTGGCTATCAGCGCCCTCAGGGCAATCCAGAGGCTTGCGAAAAGACGTGTCATTTTCCCCTTCCTCCCCACGCTGCGACTGTGGGGGCAGAATTCTTGTGATCGTCGACAATCCTTCCATCCTTGAAGAGAATATTTCGTTTTGCAAATGCAGCGATATCGGGCTCGTGGGTGATCATGATGATGGTAATCCCCATTTCTCGATTGAGACGCTGAAAGATACCCATGATCTCTTCACTCGTCTTCGAATCAAGATTGCCCGTGGGTTCATCCGCTAAAAGGATAGAAGGCTGGTTGACCAAGGCCCGGGCGATCGCTACGCGTTGCTGCTCGCCTCCGGAGAGTTGACTCGGATGATGATGCTCCCTTCCCATTAAGTTGACCTCAGAGAGGGCCTTCTGTGCCATCTCCTTCCGTTTGGGGGTCGGGGTCCCTGCATAGACCAGAGGCAGCTCAACATTTTCCAGGGCAGACGTCCGGGATAAAAGATTAAACCCCTGGAAGACAAAACCGATCTTCCGATTCCGGATCTCAGCCAGTTCGTCTCTCGAAAGGTTTTCACCGTTAATACTTTCCAAAAGATATTGGCCACTCGTGGGTCGATCCAAGAAGCCTAAGATATTCATAAAGGTCGATTTTCCGGAGCCCGAGGCTCCCATGATGGCCACGAATTCCCCACGTTCAACCAACAGAGAAACACTCCGAAGGGCCTGGACTTCTACCTCGCCCAAACTATAAACTTTTACCAGATCCTGAACTTGAATTAATGAATCCATATTCTCCTAAGTCACAAAAAGCATAATTTCCAAACTCCAATTTCCAACGACCGCAAGACTGTTGCTTAGAATTTTGGATTTCGGTCATTGGTATTTGTTCGGAATTTGTTATTTGGGATTTGGTGCTTCTCATTTTCTCTATGCCCTGTGCACCATGCGTTATTCTTATCTTCGCCTGCTGGGCATGAAGGGGACAGTGCCAGTTTGACTCTGAGTCTTCTTCGAAATCTCTTCAACAATCACCCCCCCACCTTCCTGCAGATCCCCTCCCAAAACCTCACTGAAAGTACCGTCGGTAATCCCAAGGACAATAGACAATGGAGTTGGCTCCCCCGCTGGAGACAGGATCCACACCCTCCCCGGTCTTCCCTGATCCCCTGCTCCCGATTTCACCCGTTCATCTGCTTTCTGCGGCTGGCCGCTTTTCCCGCTTTCCTGCTTTGCAGATGCCGGCCGAAACCTGAGAGCTGCATTGGGTATTTTCAAAACCACCTCTCTATGAGCAATCATCACGGAGACATTGGCAGTCATCCCCGGCTTTAACTTCAAGTCTTTATTGTCCACCAAGATCACAACATCATACGTGACCACATTCTGAACGATGATGGGAGCATTTCGAATCTCCGAAACTCTTCCGCGAAAAACCCTTTCGGGATAAGCATCGACGGTAAAGGTTGCATCCTGCCCGACCGTAATACGGCCTACATCTGCTTCGCTCACGTTGGTATCCACCTGCATCCGGGTCAGGTCTTTGGCGATGGTAAAAAGGGTGGGGGCCTGGAGACTCGCTGCCACGGTTTGACCGACATCCACATTTCTCGATATCACCGTCCCGTGGACCGGAGACCGAATGGTGGTATATCTCAGATTGGTCTCCGACACCTTGAGGGCAGCCTTTGCCTGTTCCACCTGAGCCTTTGAAGATTCCACCTGGGCCCTGGCCACCTCTTTCTGAGCTACAGCGGTATCATAATTTGCCTGGGCCGTGTCAAGGGTAGCTTGAGCAATGACCTGCCTTTCCAAAAGCGGCTTGTTTCGGTCGAGATTCCTTTTTACATCCAAGACAGACACTTCGGCCTTCACAAGATTGGCCTGGGCATTTAGGAGATTGGCCTGGGCGTTCAGCACGTTTGCCCTTCCCTGCTCCACCTGGGCCTCAAAGATCGCCGGATCGATCTGAGCGATCACCTGCCCTTCCTTGACCTGGGAATTATAATCGGCGTAAAGGGCTTTGATCGTGCCTGAAACTTGACTCCCTACTAAAACGTTAATGACCGGATTGATCGTCCCGGTAGCCGTTACAACCATGTTGACCTCTCCCCTCTCGACCTTCACCAAACGAAATTTTTGGTTTGATCCATTCTTGCCAGTCAACCGATAGATTAAAAATCCCCCTACCAAAATAATGAGGATGATACCAATCGCTATCAAATATTTCTTCGTTCGGTTCCCCATCTCACTTTTCCTTCCCTTTCTTTCTGAACAAGAGACGAACGGGGACCCCCTCAAAACCGAAGGTTTCCCTCATCTGGTTAAGCAAATAACGTTCATAAGAGAAATGAATGCCATTCGGAAAATTGGTATATATCACAAAAGTCGGGGGGGCTGTGGAGACTTGAGTAATATAATTCAGTTTCACGCCTCGACCTTTATAAAGCGAAGGAGGAAATTTTTCAATCCACTTCCCAAAATATTTATTTAACTGGGAGGTTGGAATTCGCTTCTTCGTCTGATCTGATATACGATCTACGACATCCAGGGTTTTCCTGACTCTTTGACCTGTCAGGGCGGAAATAAAAACCATGGGAGCATAAGAGAGATATTTGAGATGTTCTCG
Organism: uncultured Syntrophaceae bacterium; assembly: GCA_964512795.1. Classification (GTDB taxonomy): domain Bacteria; phylum Desulfobacterota; class BSN033; order BSN033; family UBA1163; genus UBA1163. Next base: position 4,654 of record CAZEKS010000053.1, on the reverse strand, counting down.
CACGTCCCTTTCGTACCGAACTATGGTTTGAGAATCCTTCTCAACAAGGTCCCATTTGTTCACGACAAGAATGCATCCCTTCCCCTTTTCGTGGATGAACCCACCGATTCGGGCATCCTGATCGGTCACTCCTTCTTTGGAATCCAATAACAAAAGGGCGACATCCGATCTATCAATGGTTCGAAGCGCTTCCACAATACTATACTTTTCAAGTCGCAGGCCGATCCGGCTTTTCCTCCGGATACCTGCGGTATCAATCAGGACGTATTTTTTACCATCCCTCTCAAAAATGGAATCAATCGCATCCCGGGTGGTGCCAGGAACCTCATCCACAAGCACCCTCTTATATCCTAATAAGCGGTTAATCAATGAGGATTTCCCGACATTTGGCCGCCCTACCACAGCCACCTTGGTTACATCCTGATCCCATTTTTTCTCGACCATACTCGGAAGAGCCTTGATCACATCATCCATCAACCCATTCACACCATATCCGTGCTCTGCCGAAATGGAATAGATTGGCTCCACACCCAATCCATAAAATTCAAGGGCCCTTCCCTCATGCTTTGGCCCGTCAATCTTATTGACGATATAAAACACTGTTTTATTCAATTTTCTAAGAATATCGGCAATTTCCTTATCAGAAGGGGTAAGACCTTCTTTTCCGTCCACCATAAAAAGGATCGCGTCGGCTTCATCCATAGCCAACTGGCATTGCTCACGCATCTGGATAAAGATGCGGTCTTTTGATACAGGTTCGAACCCGCCGGTATCAATTAAAGTGAAAGTGCTTTCTTCCCAGTCCACCTCTACATAATTCCGATCCCTGGTCACGCCGGGCTCATCCCAAACAATGGCTCTCTTGCCTCCAGCAACCCGATTAAAGAGGGTAGATTTTCCAACATTAGGTCTTCCGACAATAGCTATAATGGGTTTCATGGCGAGTGGTTGATAAAAAGTATTATAAAATGCCCGTAAAGTCTATACAATTTTCTTTGTTCTTAAAAGCCTTCTCATTTGGATATAAATGTGGTAAATTAATTTCAGACTCACAACTCTTAGCCTCCCTCCTTGAGGGGGGGAATTTTATTGAGTTTGTATTAAATCAAACTTTAATGGGTGACAGAATGATTAAATGGATTAGGAAAAATATTATTTACTTGTTCGTTCTTATTTTTTTACCATTTCTGGCAACGGGGATAATTTTATCCCAACCCGGGGCTGAAGAGGAAAAAGGTCCAGAGATCAGGTTGGGAGAGATCACCTTCTCACTCAGGGAATTTCAATCCACCCCTTCACCAATTAGAATGCTGGAGATTCATATCGAGGTTTTTAACCGCAGTCGTACCTCTACTGCGCCACCCAACTCTATTAAGGTGGTAGTCACCCAAAAAGAAGCGAAATTCCCGGAGGGAACCTCTGTAACCAAATTTGCTTCAACCCCGCAGGAGGTAACCCTCGACCTTCCTCTCCCCCCTTCCACAGGTCGTGTATTCATTATCGGCTTTTCACTTCTCGAGGCAAAACCTGAATCAATCACTTTCGAGGTTCAAGTAAATCCCCCGGATGGAGAAAAGAAGACAGTGAAGTGGGAAGGTAGTGGAAATTAAATCAATGCGATCGCCTCTATCTCTATATCAGCACCTCTGGGGAGTTTGGCCACTTCAACTGTTGACCTTGCAGGTGGAGAAGATGGGAAATAGAGTGCATATACCTCATTCACCTGATTGAAATTTCCGATATCTTTCAAAAAAATAGTTACCTTGACCACATCTTCCATTCCTAATCTCTGAGATTCCAATACCCCATTTATATTTTCCAAAACCTGTTGGGTTTGTTGTTGGATATCTCCTTTTACCAACTCTCCTGTTTTGGGATCGAGGGGTATTTGTCCGGAGAGAAAAAGAAAATTCCCTGCTTGAATGGCTTGAGAATAGGGACCAATGGCTTTGGGTGCCTTTTCTGTTTTTATCACCTGCTTTTTCATGTCTTTATTCCTCCAATAACTCAAAAACCTCTGAGGCTTCACTCAGAATATAATCTGCCCCTGCCTTCTCAAACTCCTCCTTCGTTGTCCTTCCAGTCAATACACCAATCGTCTTCATGCCTACCCTCTTCCCTGATTGAATGTCAATGATATGATCTCCAACCATCACTGCCTCTTCCCCTGAAATCTTTAATGATTTCATCACGTAGGTCAGGTGGTCCGGGTGGGGTTTGACCTTCTTTACCGAATTTCTCGAGACGAACACATCGCAAAAATCATTGATGTCAAAAAAAACCCTTCGAACAGCATCCTCACAGTTTCGTGTGATGATTCCAACCTTAACTCCTTTCTCCCTTAAACTTCTCAAGGTTGCCTTTACACCCGGAATGAGCTTCCCTTCCTGTGCTGCTCTCATTTCTACCTCATGAAGAATATGATGGGATTTCTGATAAAATGCCTCCGCACCGGAAGGGTTTTTCTCCCACAAGATTTGATAGGCTTCATCAATGACCTCAAGTAAATACTTCTCCTGAATCGTCTCTTCTTCGATACCATAACGCCTCATCACATCGAATACCCGTTCTCTCATGAAAGAAAAATCGATATTGAGGACAGCGAGGGTCCCGTCAAAATCGAAGATCACTGCTTTAATCTTACGATGCTGATCTTTTTTTTCGAAGGCATCCATAGGATTTCTAATGAACACTTTTAAGTTGGAATATTGGAATGATGGAACAATGGGTGTTAATCTGTTTTTTGCCCAATATTCCAATAATGCAACATTCTATTATTCCATTCTCTTGAGTTCATACTCATTTAAATCAGGGGAGAGTTCTTTAATTGATAAATGGACCTATTCATTCCATTTTGGGTCTCAAAATGGGATTTACGATTCCTTTTTAACATATAATAGTTTGAGGTCAAGGACTTTTTATCTTATTATATCTATTAGCAAATTTACTATTTGAACAAGACATTCTTATTGATTTCTTTATACCATTCTCTTCCCTTATTCAATATATTCCTTTGTTGTCCGGGAACACTAAGTCCTCGTTGAATTATATCAGGTTCCGATTCTTTCTCTACAAAATTTACTTCTATTTTTTGTGTGTGAAAAAGGTAAAAATAACTTCCTGTAATCGTGATTTTTAAATTTCGCCATATAATGCACCATTTCGAGTAGTAATCAATAAGACAAAGCCACATATTGGGTGGTAGGGCTGAGAAATAATTTTTGTTGAAGTTTCTATTCAAAATGAGTAGACTCTTATCTGCAAACCATAGGATTTCAAACCAATCTCCCAACCCATCCTCAAGCTTTTGGAGTAGGTTATGAAATGGGATTCGAAGAAAATGCCAATACGAAGACCCCAAGGGGATAAGAGAATCCCTTTGGGAGGTTTTTTGATTTCTTCTTACATAAATCCAAAGGTATCTAAATTAAAGGTGATAAAATTGAAAAGCCTTTGAGAGGAGGTGATCTTATGCCAATAAACAGGAGACAATTCCTTTTCATTTTTTCTTCAATTGCCTTCTTTCGAGTTACATTTATTGATGCCCAATCAAAATATTCCGAAACTGTCGCTCTTCTTCAAAGGGCCTACATAAACGAAATTCAGGCCCATCTCAACTACCTATCCTACGCCGATCCTACGCCGAGAAGGCGAAATTGGAAAATTACCCCGGTCTTGCCTATTTTTTTTATTCCTTCGCAACAGCTGAATCAGTCCATGCCCGTAATTTCAACCAGGTTCTATCCGCTTTGGGAGTTCAAGGCTGGGAACCGCCAAAACCAGGAGTCAAGGTTTTTAGCACCAGGGTAAATTTAAAAAGCGCCCTCGATTTTGAAATGTTAGATATCGATCAAAGGTATCCGCAATTTGTTGAAGAAGCCAAACCAGAAGCTCATGAGGGTGCCCTTCGAAATCTCAATTATGCCTGGGAGACAGAAAAACAACATCGTGATCTCATTCAGAAGATGCAATCAGGCACTGGCGCCTTCTTCGGAATTCTTGCGAAAAAGATGGAACAAACTTCTCTTAAATATTTTGTATGTCAGACATGCGGTTCCACAGTCATAGAGCTTCCAGATCAGGTTTGCCCTATATGTAAAAGTCCTGTTTCAGTGTATAAGGAGGTGGAAAGGCTAAAGTAAAAAATTTCAAATTTTAAAATGTTAGAAGTGATTGAGTCGACTTGTCTGCGAAAGAAGGTGCAGCCTGGGGTGCCGACGGCGTCAACTGGTACGGAAGGTCAGCGCTGGTGCTTGAATCGTTATTCTCTCTTTCAATACGAAATCAATAACCCCTCACATATACTAATCCTCACTCTTTGTAGGTGCAACATTGAATATGGAGGGAAGGTTTTTGTGCTCACCTATTCGATAATCCCTAATGGCCTTCCCTCTAATTCTCCTTTTGAGGCAGGTGCTTACGAGTAAATTTTCCAATCCTGCCCTTTCGCCTTTTTATTAGACCAATGGGCTTGTCTCTCAAAATTGGGATCTTCTCATTTTCCGAGGAGCCTCTGCTGGTTACGGGGTGAAGTCTTCAGAAGGGATCTTCTGGGTAGGGCGTCTACATGGATGGTGAAGGGTATAACCCTATACCCTTTCAAAAGAAATCTTCACTCTTTGGGGTATTCCCCGTTAATCCGTGGCGGGTCTGC
>CAZEKS010000052.1:0-10275 GCA_964512795.1 uncultured Syntrophaceae bacterium | reverse complement strand
TAAAAAATGGATCGAAGATTCTTTCTTTGACCTCCGGTGACATCCCGCACCCTGTGTCACTGACCGAGAGCAGGACATAGCAACCGGGTACGGTGCTCATATGAGTCCAGGCATAATCCTCATCCAATTCAACATCATTGGTTTCAAGGATGAGTTTTCCTCCATCCGGCATCGCATCTGTGGCATTCACCACTAAATTGAGAAGGACCTGTTCAATCTGGCCGGGATCTGTCTTCACCCTTCCCAGATCTTCAGCCAGATGGATAATGAGTTCGATGTCCTCACCAATGATACGACGTAGCATCTTTTCCAGCCCCCGCACAACGGTGTTGAGATCCAGGACCTTCATGTCCAAAACTTGACGGCGGCTAAAAGCAAGAAGCTGGCTCGATAATTGAGCTGCCCGTTCCGTGGCATTTTTGATCTCCCTTAAGTTTCCTTTCAACGGATCGTCGTCTTTAAGCCCGAGAAGGGAGAGTTGGCTATAGCCCTTCAGGACTGTAAGAATGTTATTAAAGTCATGAGCGACCCCCCCCGCTAATCTGCCAACCGTTTCCATTTTCTGAGACTGAAGAAACTGTGCTTCCAATTGCTTCCATTCGTTGATATTCTCAACCATATGAATGGTGTATCGGATGCTGCCTCCGGCATCCCTGACAAGAGAAACATTCTCACGACCCCAAACTACTCCTCCCTCTTTTCGAATATAGCGCTTCTCCACCTGGTAATGATCCTGTTTCCCTGACAACAACTTTTTATAGAAATCCAAATCCACTGTCTCGTCTTCCATATAAATGAGTTCGGAAAAAGCCCGGCCGAGAAGTTCTTCTTTTCTATATCCGAGCATTTCTTGTAGTATAGGATTGCACTCCGTAAGCCGTCCTTCTATGTCCACAAGGGCAATGCCGACGGCTGCCCTTTCGAAAAGGGTTCGAAATTTCTCTTCACTTTGATGCAGGGATTCCACTGCCTGAAGAAGATCAGACACATCAAACATAACACCTTGCAAAAAGCTGGGCTTACCCGCTTCATCGCGAACCACGACAGCCTCATCGCGCACCCATACGACCCGGCCATCATGGGCCAACAGGCGATACTCGGAGCGAAAGGGTTTGTGATTCTCACAGCTGTTGTAAACGGCGGATAGGACCCGCTGTCGGTCATCGGGGTGAAGTCGCTGAACCCAGAGGTCGACTTTGGCCAACCACTCGGCTGATGAGAAACCCAACATTGTTTCTATTTGAGGACTGACGTAACGTCGATTTCCGAATCCTTCGAGGGCGGTAATGTAAGCCACAGCCGGCATCTGTTCAACGAGCGCCTGGTAATTGATTTCAGGCCTGATGGGCTCTTCCTCTCGTTTGTCAGGCTTCTCTAACATTTTGCTAAGGTGATGCTTCCCGTGATGATTTACATGGCGTACTGTCATGTTCGCAAGTGGGCTTGTTCTTGGGTCCCCTTCCTCCTCCCCCCTTTTAGGAGAAAACGTTGGAGGCAATCTTTTCGACCTCAGCGATGTCGAGGGGCTTCTTCAAATAATCGACGACCCCAAAGGATTTTGCCTCCTTCTCTATTTCCTCTTGACTCGTCGCCGTGATCACCACAACCCCGACATTTTTTTGATCTTTCTGAAGCTTTTTCAAAATGTCCATACCGTCGAGGCCAGGCATCATGATATCTAAGAACATCAGCGGAGGAGGATCGTCTTCAAGTATCCGCAGGGCCTCATAGCCATTATCGGCCTTGACCAGATCATAGCGGTCACCCAAAAGGACTTCGAAGGAATCTAAAATCCCTTGATCATCATCCACTACTAAAATGCGTTTTGACAAATGATCCATATTCTTTCTCCTCAATGGGAATAATAATCCCCTCAACCTTTTCATCCCATCCATAGCCAAGGATGAGGAGGCAACGATTTACTCTTTTAAATAGACAAAGCAAACAGAATGCCAATTTGCCACATTTTTGGCAAAAAATAAAAATCCTTTAAAATTCAATAAATTATGATGAAAAAGATAAGAGGAAGGTTTTGGAGAGACTCCATGTTGATTGCCCATATTTATAGGCAATCTCAAGCTTTTGCAACAGGTAGTCCTAAAACAAAGGTGGTTCCTATCCCTTTCTCACTCATGACTTCAATCGTTCCCCGATGATCCTCAATGATTTTCCGGGCGAGCGCCATTCCAAGTCCAACGCCCTTGTCCTTGGTTGTAAAGAATGGGTTGAAGAGGCTTCTTGATGTCTCCTCGTCCATTCCGATGCCTGTATCCCTGAAGGTGATTTTCACTGCGGAAGAAACCTGGTCTAGCTCAGAAGAGATATGAAATGATCCGCCATTAGGCATCGCCTGAATGGCGTTGATCACAAGGTTGGAAAGGGCGCGATAAAGTGTTTCTGAATCACCACGGATGGGAGGCAGGGCTTCATTCAGATGGTTTTCGAAGTCGATGTGCCTCCTCTCCATCTCTTCTCCATGAAGATCGATGATCTGGAGGATTAAGCGGTTCACGTCGACATCCACCAAGAATCTTACTCTCTTTCGTGTCAACTCCAAGAGGTCTTCCACCAGTTGGTTGATCCGGTCGATCTCCCGGGGAACCGTGACATTAAACTTTTCCATAAAAGATAGATTCTCAACTTTTTTGGGAAGGAGTTGTACGAAAGTCTTAATGGCGGAGAGGGGATTCTTAATCTCGTGAGCAAGCCCTGCGGAGAGTGCTCCCAGGGCAGCAAGCCGATCCGCCTGCCTGAGTCTCTCTTCAAGGGCCTTGATCTCGGTAATATCCTGAAAGATCGCCAGGGCGCCGATCTTTCTTCCTTTTCCATCCGTCAGCAATGACGTGCTTGTCGTAAGCCAAAGACTCGTTTCCCCTCTCTTTAACTCGAGTTCTGAATGGAATATACCTTTCTCATGAGATAGCGTTTCAATCATCATCTGGCAAAGGGGATGGTGGTCATCACAGGCATCCTCTAATGAGAGGCCTTTGATCTCCTCTCCCCTTTTTCCCAAGATTTGTTCTGCCATCGCATTAAGCGTGACGATATTTCTATTCAGATCGATGGTCATCAGCCCGTTGGTCATCGAGGAGAGAATGTTGTCGTTATAGGCCTTCAGGGAGGTAATCTCCCGAAGGCGGTTTTCCAACTCGTTTCGGTCGAGGAGGATTTGTTGAATCATTTGGTTAAAATTTCTTGCCAGTTCTTCAATTTCGTCTCCGGTGCGGATGTCGATCACCTGCTCAAGGTCTCCTTTGGCTGCGGAAATGCTCCTTTCCACCAATCTGGAGATGGGTTGGGTGATGCGTCGGGAGAAGACGATTGATCCAAGAGCTCCTAAGACAATGGCAGAAAGACCCAGGAGGAGGAGGTTGAGACGGGTCTTTAAAATCTGACCAGCCATATTCTCTAAAGACAGGCCGATTCTGATGGTTCCCCACTTCTCCGGAGACTCTTTGATGTAGACAGGGATCGCGATATCCAATATCCGGGCCTTTTTCTTTTCGTAAAAGGCCGATTGGATCAATGGCTTGGTTGCCGTCACGGCCCTCTGGCTCACCTCATCGGTTAGGATCGTGCCCTGTTTCTCATCGTGCTGGCTGTAGGCAGCCACCTTTTTTTCCTTGTCGTGGATGATGATATAGACAATGTCTTCTTCAAGGGCCACCTTCTCAGCATTCTGCTCAAGGACAATATAATTGTAAGTGAGGATGGCGTTGGTGCTCACCGCGGCCAAATTCTTGGCAATGGCCATTCCCCTCTTTTTAGCCTCTTCCCGAATGATTTCAGACTGACGTTTCTCCACAAAAAAGGCGATTAAAACCATAAGAAGGGTAATGAGAAGAGTTGAGTAAAGTATGAGTCTGGTTTGAAGCCGAAAGGATGGGTACTCTTTCTTAGAATCCATGTAACACTTTGACTCTTTGAAAATCCCTCCCCACCTCCCTTTGCCTGTCTAATGACAGGTAAATGATACCAAGGGGAGGGGAATTGTTTTCCCCCCTTTACTAAAGGGGGGCGAGGGGGGATTTTATATTTTCATTTTTCCTACCTACCTACCTACCTACCTACCTACCTACCTACCTACCTGCCTGCTAGCTTACTCCTTTTTTAACCAGATCTTTTTCATCGGGATATAGGGCCCGCCGAGGGCATTCACCTCAACACCTCTGACATAAGGCTGATAGGCCTGCTGGAATATGTGGTTAATGGTAGGAACAATCGGTGCGTCTTCCAGGACGATCTCCTCAACCTTTCGATACATCTCCATCCGCTTCAGGTAATCTCTTTCCACTCTTGCTCTATCGAGAAGACGGTCTACTTTGGGATTATAGTAAGCCATGTAATTGCATTTGGATTTGGAATGGAAAAGGATTCCGAGAAAATTGTCCGGGTCAGGAAAGTCTGCATACCAGGCATATCGAAACATCGGGGTCTTATATGAAGCCATCATTTCTTCAAATTCCTTCCAATTGGTTTCAGTATAAATCTGAAGGTTAAGTCCTACATTTGCGAGATTAGATTTTACAACTTCTAACTCTTTCTGAGTAATATCTGCTCTTGAAGCGGACCAAAATTCTATGGGAGGAAATCCTTTTCCTCCGGGATAACCGGCTTCCGATAGAAGTTCCTTGGCGCGCTTTGGATTGTAAGGGTACGGAGTTTTGACAGGAGAAGAGCCTGGCATTCCCAATGGGATGATTCGATCCGTTATATGGTCCATCCCTTGAAAAGCCTCCTGATCCATCTGTTGTTTATTAATTGCAGAGTTGATTGCCTGTCTCAATTTTTTGTCATCGAAAGGCTTTGTTTTTACTTGCATGCCGTAGAATCGTAGAGAAAGCAGGGGCTTCCTGATAATATAGAAATTCTTCAATTTACTTGGATCTCTAAATTCCTTAAATGGAATTCCAGCAGTTTCTTCTAATTTACCCTCTACAAAATTTCTGAAAATGTCCTCATATGGGGTCCCATGAAAGATTTTGAAGATGATCTTATTCAGATAAGGCCTTCCATCAAAATAGTGAGGATTGGCTTCAAGAACGATTTCCTCGTCTTCTTTCATTGAGGCAAATTTAAATGGACCTGTACCTATCGGAAACTTTTGAAAAACTGAACCAGGTTTCTCCAACTCCTCTTGGGGTACGACCTTTAAGTTAATGACTCCTAACACAGAAATGAAAGGATAAAATGGCTCAGATAACGTTATTTCAAAAGTATATTTACCTAAAGATTTTAATCCCTTTACATAATTTATTTTACCTGCTTGAAATTCTTTGAATCCTAAAACTTTTTCCAATGAATGAGCGGCGGGAGATTTAGTCTTGGGGTTGATGATTCTGGAAAAAGAGTAAACAAAGTCGTCAGCAGTGACTTCCCTTCCATTATGAAATTTAACACCTTCTCTTAGAAAGAAGGTATGGGTTAGGCCATCACGGGAAATCTTCCACGATTTGGCAATGGCTGGGATGACATTGAGGTTTTGATCGAACTGAACAAGACCGTCTAATAGCTGCTGAATAATTGTCACAGAATAAATATCCGCTAGCAAGGCTGGGTCTAATGTTCGAGGCATAAATTCAAGTGGCCTTCGGTATGTACCCCCAAAAACAGGCTTCTCCTCACTTTCAAGTACCTTTTCGCCTAATGCATTATTGGTAAGAATAAAAATAGACCAAAAAAGGAAGATTAGTGAAATGATTCTTAGAAATCTCATAGTGGGTTATTTAGACCTACCCAATGATATTTGCCCCCTCGCCCGTCTCCGCCTCTCCAAACAAGAGACGAAGCGGGTGAAGGGGAGGCATATACCACATAAATGTCAGAAAAAAATTCTCAGGCACAAACATCGAAGAATCTTCGCCCAATTAGTTAGAAAATAACGTGACCGTGTTGCGTGTCTGTGAGAAATCAATTTTCATGGTTTGTGAGTGGCCTAACGGCCATGACCAATTACTCAGAAAATAAACCGATTACCGCCTCTCCCCCGACTACGGGGGAGAGGATAAAGGTAAGGAACAGTCAATAGCTTAAGAAATTAATTGTTGCAAAGACTATATATACAGAAATGAGGCGAAATGTCAAAGGATAAAAAAAAGCACAACCATTTCGGTCATGCTTTTTTTAAAATTCAGGATGGGTTAATAGGATGGAGCTAGTAGGATGGGTTCAAAATTAACCTCCACCGCCCCAAGCAAAAACGGGCAGCACATAGGCCATCACTGTTACTGCAATGATGAGCAGCTCGATCGCGATCTTCTTCATGGTATCACCTCCTTTCAAATGGATTCATTGTGAAAAAGAAAAAGGAACGGTGATCATAAAGAGCAAGATGGGTGCCAGAGGAAAAAAAGAATTTTCTTTCTTCGGAGTGGCTATTAATTCGTTGTTATCAAAGATATTTTTGGAGAAGCTCTTTTTAACAGACAGATTATATCTCTCCAATTCATTGCCTATTTTTATAGGCAGTGAATTGAAAAGGGGGGGATGAGATGGTGAAACTACTTGATCTGATTAGGAGAGTTGAAACTATACAGGATTATAGGCAATCAGCGAAAAAATGGGCAGCCTTCAATCCATTTTTTTCAATGGAATTCCTAATTGCTTTGTTTTCTGGATGAGGGTATTTCGGTTCATCTTGAGGATCTTTGCCGTTTCGGTTTGATTCCACTGACTGGCTTCGAGGACATTGAGAATTATTTGTTTTTCAATAGCCTTCCTGATATTGATAAGCCCTCCTTTCTTCATTTCTATATCCTGGATGCCTTGACCCGAAGCCATCAAGATTTCAAGGGGGATATTCTTCAAATCGATCTTCTCGTCGCCGGCAGAGAGGACGACAATCCGTTCAACGAGGTTTTCCAATTCTCTGATATTTCCTGGCCAATGATATTGGGTGAGGGCAGCCAACGCCTTCTCAGAAAATCCCGGAATCTTTTTATTAAAGGCCGTATTAAACTTGTTGAGGAAGTGTCTGGCCAGAAGTGGAATATCTTCCCTTCTCTCCCAAAGAGGGGGAATGGATATAGGAACCACATTGAGCCGAAAGTAGAGGTCCTGTCGGAACTGCCCCCGGGCAACGGCATTCCCCAGATTGGTATTGGTGGCTGAGATGACTCGGATATCGACTTTGATGGGTTTATTCGAGCCGATTCGTTCGATCTCCCTTTCTTGAAGAACTCGAAGAAGTTTTGCTTGAAGATCCGATCTCAACACAGAGATTTCATCGAGAAAAAGGGTCCCTCCATGGGCATACTCAAACTTTCCAATGGTTCGGGCATGGGCGCCTGTAAAGGCCCCTTTTTCATGACCGAACATGACACTTTCCATCAATTCAGAGGGGATGGCGGCGCAATTAATCGCCACAAAGGGTCCGTGCTTTCTATTCCCTTGCTGGTGGATACTGCGGGCAATCAGCTCCTTTCCTGTTCCGCTTTCCCCTGTGATCAAAACATTGGTGGAGGTGAATGCAACTTTTTTGACCAGTTCAAAGATTTCGAGCATCGTCTTGTTTTGGGTGATGATCTGGTCGAAGCCGCGAGATGCCTCCACCTCTCTACGGAGGAAATCCAATTCTCTATGGAGATTTCGTTTATGGATCACCCGAGCCACGGTAGAAAGGATGTCCTCCGGCTCATAAGGCTTGGTGATATAATCATAAGCGCCCAATTTCATGGCATCCACAGCCTTTCGGGCTAGGTTAAGCGCCGAGACGATGATGATATCGATCTCCTCATCCTTTTCTCTTATTTTACGAAGCACCTCCAGCCCGTCCATTTCAGGCATATGGATATCTAAGAGGACGAGATCGACGGGTTCTTTTTGGACAATCTTCAGAGCCTCTTGACCGCTTTCGGCAGTCAACACATGAAAATCATCCTCGAGGATGACTTCCAGAGACTGCCTTGCTCCTAATTCGTCGTCTACAATCAATAGTGTGGGTTTTATCTCCATCGCATGCCAATATAAAAGAAACGCGTTCCTCCGTCAAGGGAAGTTAGCGGATGGCTGAAAGCAAATGGATATACCGGTTGACATTTAATGGGCAGAGTGTTAGGGAAGTTAAAATTCCACTGCGCTCCTCGCGAGCTTCGAGGGGTGAAAGGAGAAAGAGATGTTTTTCTCTGTTCAAAAGGATTTATTCGATATCCTGCCTGATCTTACTATCGGGATGGTAGTGGCCAAGGATGTGGACAACACTCATCCCTCCAAAGAGATTGATGACCTTCTCACCCGGGCTGTCGAGGAGATGAAGAAAAATTTCATCGGTGATAAAGCCCAGGACCATCCAAGGATCAAACCATGGAGAACTGCCTTCTCGAAATTAGGTATTTCAGGGAGTAAATTTCCGAGTTCCATTGAATCCATGGCAAGGAGGATTCTGAAAGGAGATCCGTTTCCGAAGATTAACCCTCTTGTTGACCTTTATAATAGTGTCTCTCTAAGATTTTTAATCCCCATGGGAGGCCATGATTTGGATACCCTCGAGGGAAACATTCATCTCCGCTTTGCAGAGGGATGGGAACCGTTTACTTCAATGGGCGGCGTGGAGACAATGACGGTACCTAAAGGAGAGTTAGTCTATCGGGATGACCGGGAGGTGCTGACCCGAAATTGGGTATGGCGTCAGTGTGAGAAAGACAAAGCAACAGAGAAAACAAAAAATATTTTCATTCCCATCGATGTGTTGGGTGAAGTAGGAAGAGAGCGGGCCGATGAGATCATCCTCGAGCTCTCTCAGCTGATTCCAAAATATTTAAGGGGCACCCTCTTTTCGGCCGTACTCACCAGAGAAAAACCTTCTGTGGAATTTCCCATGCCCCTCTTCCCCAAGGCCCATTCTCTGCAGTAGCTCTGCTATTGCGGATGGAGGAAAGGAAAAGTCGCCGGCGCGCCATAGGGTGGTTGCCTTGGCCGAAACACTTTGTGCGAGCAGGTTGCTTTGGCGACGGTGCAGGTGAGGGGACGGGAAGGTGTGATTCCAAAATAAAAAGGGAAGAGCTAAGCTCTTCCCTTTCAAAATTTCTCTCTTTCCTCCAGAGGACAGTTAGTCTTCTTTAACGGGTGGGTTTAGAATTTCGGCGGCATCGCTTTCCATTCATTTACACCCTCATCCACTGTGAAGACAGCACCACATTTGGGGCATTTAATCTTTGCGTCTTTCGAAACCCCCGCACACCCGAAAGAGAACAATGCTAAAATCACCAATGCCATAAAGATGCTCAACCATTTCCTCATTCCTATTCACCTCCTTTCATCATATTTCAAGAAAGCAGTGAGAAACATCATATATAGAAAACGGATAACAAAAATCCGTTTCTATGTCAAGTAAAAAATAAAAATTTCTTTCCTCTCCCCTTGGGTATTCCCCCACCTACTTCTTTTTCTTCGGCTTGGCTTTCTTCGTTGCCTTCTTCGCCTTAGGATGTTTCATACCGCATGACATATTTTCGTCACCTCCCTTTCCCTTTAATTATATTGATTTACTTATCCATTTTAAATTAATATTTGTCAAGAGTTTTCTTACGGATTTTTTATGGAATCATAATCTAAGGCCATTGGAGACGAGAATATGACGAAAAAGATCCAGATAGACATGAACTCTGATGTTGGGGAAAGTTTTGGCGTCTACAAGCTGGGACTTGACGAAGAGGTGATCCCTCACATCACGTCAGCCAACATTGCCTGTGGATTCCATGCTGGCGATCCCGGTGTGATGCGAAAGACGGTCGCCGTGGCAAAGCAGTATGGCGTAGAGGTGGGAGCCCACCCTGGATTTCCTGATCTTCTGGGATTCGGACGAAGAAACGTCGATGCCACCCTTGAGGAGATTCAGGACTATGTCGTCTATCAAACAGGAGCTCTGATGGCCTTTGCCCAATCACAGGGGCTGAAACTTCAGCATGTGAAAGCCCATGGAAGTCTCTATAATATGGCTGTCGCAAATCCCAGGATATGGGAGGCTATGGCAGAAGCCGTGGCGAAGGTGGGTCGAGATATCATTCTGGTTGTCCTGGCCTCTTCGAATAGGGAATCTCTCCTCGATATTGGAAAACGTCATGGCATCCGTATCGCGTTTGAAGCCTTTCCAGATCGAGCCTATAACAAAGATGGTTCTTTGGTCTCTCGAAGAGAGAAAGGGGCGGTGATCCACGATCATGAGATCGTTGCCAAGAGGGGGCTGAAGATGGCCCTGGAGGGAAAGGTGGTCGCTTTGGATGGGACAGAGATCGAACTCAAGGCAGATACGCTCTGTGTCCACGGCGATAATCCTGC
>CAZEKS010000051.1:0-10288 GCA_964512795.1 uncultured Syntrophaceae bacterium | reverse complement strand
CAGAGGTCAGTGGAAGTAAGAGGGTTGAAGGTCGCCGTCGCTGAGGTCCCCATTCCTGTTTCCTATGGTCCTGCCTTCGAAGGTGAGAGGGTCAGGGGTGAGGATATCTATTTAGAGTGTGGTGGAGGAAGAACCCACGCTGTAGAATGGGTGACATCCAAAAACATGGATGAGGTGGAGGATGGCAAGGTAGAAGTCATCGGTCCTGACCTGGACAAGATCCAGCCACCCGGTCAACTTCCCCTCGCCATTGTCGCTGAAGTGGCAGGCCGACAGATGCAAGAGGATTTCGAGCCGATCCTGGAACGTCAAATCCACCATCTGATCAACTATGCCCAGGGGATCATGCATATTGGTCAAAGGGATATTGCCTGGGTACGAGTCGGTAAAGGAGCTGTAGACAAGGGATTTCGCCTCTCCCATCTTGGCAAAATCCTCCATGCAAAATTCCATCAGGACTTTGGAGCGATCTTCGACAAAGTCCAAGTGAAAGTCTATACAGAACTTAAGACAGTTGACGAAATGCTTGCCAAAGCGCGGGACGTCTATAGAAAAAGAGATGCCCGTATCGAAGGCATGACCGATGAGACCACGGACATTTTCTACTCCTGCACCCTCTGCCAATCCTTTGCGCCCAACCATGTCTGCGTCATCAGTCCGGAGAGAACCGGACTTTGTGGCGCTTACAACTGGATGGATTGCAAAGCAGCGTTTGAGATCAACCCCACCGGGCCGAACCAACCCGTTCAAAAGGGAGAGATGATCGATACGAAATTAGGCCAGTGGAAAGGTGTGAATGATTTTGTGTTCAAGGCCTCCCGTCAGAAGATCGACCACTACAACTTTTACAGTCTGGTTTATGATCCGATGACCACTTGCGGTTGTTGTGAATGTATCGCCGCTGTGCTTCCGATGTGCAATGGGGTGATGACCGTCAATCGAGATTTTACAGGAATGACCCCCTGCGGAATGAAGTTCACTACTCTGGCAGGTTCGGTCGGCGGCGGCGCTGTCACACCGGGTTTTGTAGGCCACAGCAAATACAATATCACCCAGAGAAAGTGGTTAATCGGAGACGGAGGAATCAAGCGATTGGTCTGGATGCCCAAGATTCTCAAGGAAGAAATTGGAGAACGGTTTAAGAAACGAGCTGAAGAGATGGGCATTCCAAACCTCCTGGATATGATTGCAGATGAGACCATTGGGGTGACAGAGGATGAGATTCTTCCATTCCTGACAGAGAAGAATCATCCAGCCCTCTCAATGGACCCGATTCTCGGATAATAATGAGGCCCGTTCGGTGAACGGGCCCTACATTTTGTAGGGTGCGTTCACCGAACGCACCGCCCATTGAATTTTGGAAAGGAGAGGATATCATGGGACTGACAGGGATCCAAATCTTCAAGATGTTACCGAAAACAAACTGTGGAGAGTGCGGCGTTCCAACCTGTCTCGCTTTTGCTATGAACTTAGCAGCCGGAAAAGCGGAATTGGCCTCCTGTCCCTATGTGTCTGAGGAGGTAAAAGCCATGCTCTCTGAGGCGGCGGCTCCACCCATTCGACCTCTTGCCATTGGCTCGGGTGAAAATGTGGTCAAGATTGGTGGAGAAACGGTTTTATTCCGCCATGAAAAGACCTTTGTCAACAAACCCGGTATTGCTATTCTGATCAGTGATACCATGCCAGAGGCTGAGGTGAATGCCCGCTTGAAGCGATTCAAGGAATTGAAATATGAAAGGGTCGGTCTTACCTTGCGGCCGGAGTTGGTCGCGGTCAAGAACGAATCGGGTGATCCCGGAAAATTTGAAGCCTTGATCAAAAAGGTGAAAGCGGAAACCGATGCCGCCCTCATCCTGATAAGCAATAAGGTGGATGCCTTGACTGCAGGGGTGAAAGCCTGCGCGGATCGTGTTCCATTGATCTATGCGGCAACCGATGGCAACAGCGATGCCTTAGCCAATTTAGCCAAGGAGAATAAATGCCCGTTGGCGGTCAAAGCCGAAAGTTTTGATGCCTTGATCGCACTTTCCGATAAACTGACCGCCGCAGGTTTAAAAGACCTTGTCATTGATTCTGGATCGAGGACCCTCCGCAGAGCCTTTGAAGACCAAATCTACATCCGCCGGGCGGCCCTCAACCAGAAGAACCGCTCCCTTGGATTTCCAACCATTACCTTCCCCTGTGAAATGACGAAAGATCCGTTGAAAGAGGCCTTGATTGCAGCAACTTTTATATCTAAATATGCAGGCATCGTCGTTCTCTCGGACTTCCAGGGCGAAAGCATCTTCCCCCTCCTTGTGGAACGGCTGAATATTTACACGGACCCCCAGCGGCCCATGATGATGCAGCAAGGAATCTACCCCATTGGTACCCCAACAGAAGAATCTCCGGTCTTAATTACCACTAACTTCTCCTTGACTTATTTTATTGTCTCCGGTGAGGTTGAATCGAGTCGGGTGGGGAGCTGGCTTTTGGTGATGGATACCGAAGGGCTATCGGTTCTGACCGCCTGGGCCGCAGGAAAATTTGTGGGCGATGCAATCGGTGCTTTCATCAAGAAGAGTGGCATCACCGAGAAAGTCAAGCATCGTCGGGTGGTCATCCCCGGAGCCGTTGCAGCCGTAAGCGGCGATCTCGAAGAAGAACTGGGGAAGGGCTGGGAGGTTAAGATCGGACCCAGGGAAGCCGCTCACATACCCGCTTTTTTGAAGATGGGAGCCTAATACTGATTGCGGAATGTAGATTGCGGAATGCGGAATAAAAGATTTGAAATCCGCACTCACGGCGATAGGAAATCCTCAATCCACAATCCAAAATCCGCAATCCGCAATTTAATATAAGGAGGATCGTATGTTACGTGTTGGAGAAAATCTTAATGTAATGATCAAAAAGATTGGAGCCGCCATGAAGGATAGGGATCCTAAGCCCATCCAGGAGTTAGCCATTGCGGAGGCCAAAGCGGGCGTAGATTTCATTGATATCAATCTTGGACCTGCCCGAAAGGGCGGAGGGGAATTGATGGAGTGGATCGTCAAGGTCGTCCAAGAAGTCGTGGATACACCTCTTTACCTTGATACCATCAATGCAGAAGCCGTTGAGGCCGGGCTCAAGGTTTACAAAAACAAGAAGGGAAAGGCTGTGATCAATTCGATCATGGCCCGTCCCGAAAGCATGGATGTAAAATTTCCTGTCGCAGCAAAATATAATGCAGGAGTCGTTGCCCTTCTCTGGGGCCCTTCGGGACTTCCCCGGGATGCAGACGAAAGAGGAGTGCTGGCTGCAGAACTGATGCAAAAGGCCCTCGAATTCGGGATTCCGGGTGAGGATGTCTGGATGGATCCTATCGTCACTCCGGTAACCAGCCCCCAGAGCCAGGTTCAGGTTCCGAGTTGTATCGAGTTTATGAAGATGTTCAAGGATCTCCAGGAAGTGCTCCCGGGGATGAGATCCACCTGCGGTCTTTCGAATGTTTCCAACGGAGCCCCGGAACACCTGAGACCCATCCTCAATCAAACCTATATGATGATGCTCGAACGATATGGGATGGCTTCAGCCATTGTCGATGCCTTCGATGAAGATCTCAAAAAATTTGCTTCGGGGGGACGAGAAGATCTCCGAAAGCTGGTTTACCGAGCCATGGATGGAGAAGAGATCGATCTCAAAAAGCTGAATAAAGAGGAAGCCGATTATGTGAAGACGACCAGGGTCTTGATTGCCAAAACGCTTTATTCTGATTCATGGTTGGAACTGTAATCACCAAATTATAGTGAACGACATAAATATGTTGACATCCTCAATATGTCATTGCGAACGAAGTGAAGCAATCTCACGGGATTGCCACGCTTGCGCGCCGTAGCGCTTCAGCGCGCAGGCACGTCGCTTCGCCCTGTACACCATGCGGTGCAGGGCTTCGCTCCTCGCAATGACCACTTTTCTGTGTCGTTCACTATAGAATATTGTTGAATGAGGAAGCGCGTATGAAATCAGGAAGCCGTCTCGAGAGGGTCCTTGAAGCTGGACATTTTGCTTTCACCGGTGAACTCGGTCCACCCCAGGGAGCCAATGTGGAGGCGATCAAGAAAAAAGCAAGCTACCTTAAGGGGATCGTCGACGCAGTCAACATCACCGACAACCAGACCGCTGTTGTGCGAATGGCAAGTTGGGCGGCTGGCCTGATTGCCATTCAGGAAGGTTTGGAACCCAATTATCAAATGGTCTGTCGAGATCGTAACCGCATCGCCATGCAGAGCGATATCCTGGGAGCCTACGCTCATGGTATCCGGAATATGCTCTGTTTGTCGGGCGACCACCAGCAATTTGGGAATCACCCTTTCACCAAAGGGGTCTTCGATATCGACTCCATCCAACTGATCAGCATGGTCAAAGGGATGCGAGACAACAAGAAATTCCTAAATGGGGATGACATTGATGAGGCGCCTCAGTTATTCATCGGCGCTGCAGCCAACCCATTTGCCGAACCTTTTGAATTCCGGGTGCATCGTTTGGCCAAAAAGATTGGGGCGGGTGCTGATTTTATCCAGACCCAATGCATCTATGACATGAAACGGTTTCGCGAGTGGATGAAACAGGCCAACGATATGGGACTGACCGAAAAGGTCTGTATTCTGGCGGGAATCACTCCTCTCAAATCAGGAGGTATGGCCCGATACATGGCGAAGAATGTCTCCGGCATCATCATCCCTGATGAGATCATCGATCGAATTGTAAATGCCAAAAAAGCCGCTGAAGAAGGGATCAAAATCTGCGTTGAACAAATTGAAGAGCTGAAAGAGATTAAAGGGGTTCGTGGAGTTCATCTGATGGCTATTGAATGGGAACATAAGGTTCCCGAAATCGCTGAACGGGCGAAGTTAATCCCGAGACCCCAGGTATAACCGATGATGGGGAGATGGGGTGATAGGAAGATAAAGTGAGAAGGATATGTTCATGTACGATTTTATTAGGAGCCAGTTAGTATCCATTGTGTTGATTATATTTGTCTTAGGACTCATCTACCAAGGGTTCCAATTTTTCAAATTGACAAGAAAGAAGGAGTGGATGTTGCCACCCTTACCTTTGGAAACAAAACCTAAGAAGAAAACAGTGGGACAATTCATCGTTTACTGTCTCACCTCCCTCAACGGAACCCTGTGGAAGACAGATCCTCTCATGACGATTATGACTTCGGTGTTCCATGTCTGTCTGATCCTCGTGCCCATTTTTTTGCTTGGACACAATATCCTCTTTGATCAATCCTGGGGTTTTAGCCTTTGGAGCTTGCCTGAATCGATCACCGATGTCTTAACCGTGGTCGTTTTAGTCTGTGCGGCTTTTTTCCTTGCACGGCGTTTATTCCTCTCGCGGGTCCGAGCCATCACGACGGCCTATGACTATCTCGTCCTGCTCATTGCAGTCGCCCCTTTCCTGACAGGGTACTTTGCGTACCACCAGTGGTTTCATTATGATACGGTGATGACGCTCCACATTCTGGCGGGAGAAGTCATGCTTATCACCATTCCCTTTACAAAATTAGGGCACATGCTTTTTTTCTTCCTCTATCGTTTCTTGATCGGGAGCGAATACAGTTTCGCAAGGGGGGCCAGAGTCTGGTAGCAAAAAGGAACTTGCGACGTGGAGAATCGTATGTCTAATCAGGAAATGAAACCCATCGATACGAAAAAAATCAGGGAGATGTTGGATCGGGAAAAAGGCAAAATGAAACGATATTTGTCATTTTGCGCCCATTGCAGCCTTTGTGCCGAAAGCTGCTTCCTCTATATGGCCCACAATAAAGACCCTCAATACATGCCTTCTTATAAGGCCATTCGCTCATTAGGTAAACTCTATAGGAAAAGAGGTAAGGTAGACCGGAGATTTTTGAATGAGATCAAGGGCATCGTGTGGAGAAACTGTGTGCTTTGTGGCCGCTGTTATTGTCCAATCGGTATTCATATTCCCAGTATGATCGCTTTTGCCCGAAGCATCTGTCGATCTCAGGATGTGTATCCTCAGCTTGATGAGGTCTCATCGGAGAGTTGGTTGTAATACGGAAAGAGGATCTCTGAAGGAGAAGGGGTATGAAATGGATCGGCTGTAGGCTTTTGATGATCATGGTTGCTGTTCTTCTGGTTTTAAGCAACTCTCCCCTCAGAGCGCAGCCGGACAAGATGGTATTAGATAGTTCAAAGGTATCGGGACAAAAGCAACGGCCTGCCGTGGCGTTTCCTCACAACCGCCATGTCGAGATAGGACTGTCCTGCAAGGAGTGCCATCATTTCTACCAGGGCGGGAAGAACGTCCTGGATGAAACTAAACTGGAGGAAGGAAATCAGGACATCCATTGTTCTGCTTGTCATGGTCCGAAGTCCCGTCGTAATCTGAAACAAGCTTTTCACGACCAGTGTATGGGTTGTCACAAAAAATACCAGAAAGAAAAGAAAAAGACAGGTCCCCGGTATTGCGGGGATTGTCATATAAAAAAATAGATACTATAAGAGAATTCAAGGGGTCAAGGGTTCAAGTAAATTTCATCAACGATTAAACGTAAAACACCTGAACCCTTATTGATAGACCTTTTCAACGTTTGTAACCTGGAGGGAGAAAATGATTGTTGGGGAAAGAAAACCTTTTGACGAAATCAAGGAAATGATGAAGAGCTTCAAGAAGGTTCTGAATGTGGGTTGCGGAGGCTGTACATCCATCTGCATGGCCGGCGGCCAACGGGAAGTCGGACTCTTAAATGAAGAACTCCAAAATGCCTTCAAACAGGATGGAGCCTCATTTCAGGCGGATGGATTCACCATTGAGCGACAGTGCAATGCCGATTTCTTTTCGGAGCTGGATGAGATCGCAAAAGGTTATGATGCTTTGTTGTCCATGGCTTGCGGAGCCGGAGTCCAGTTCCTTGCCGACCGATACCCTCAAAAACCGGTGTTTCCCGCTCTGAATACTGTTTTCGTCGGCGTGGACCGGGATATCGGGTGGTTTGAAGAGAATTGCCGGACGTGCCGAGAGTGTGTCTTGGGAGAAACAGGAGGAATATGCCCTGTGACAAGATGTGCCAAGAGTCTCTTCAACGGCCCCTGCGGGGGAACTTCTCGAGAAGGGAAATGCGAAGTGAGCAAAGATACTCCTTGCGCCTGGTTTGAGATCCATAAACGCCTGAAGGAGCAAAACAGGCTGGAAAACATTCTGAAGCTGAAACCCGCAAGGGAATGGCGAAATCAAACTCAGGGAACCCTGGTTCAGGAAGCCTATCAGAAAAGATATGCAAAATGAGATAGGTTGCTGAAAAGGGGAGCCCTTCCTCAAGGTGGGAGAGAGGAGAAAGCCCATGACATTTAAGGAACGATTGGATTCGGGAAAATTTGCAGTCGCCGTTGAACTCCAGCCTCCTAAGGGGAACGACCTTTCTGAGCTTTACGAATATGCGGAACTTCTCAAGGGGCGTGTGGATGCAATCAATGTGCCGGACCTTCAAAATGCCATTATGAGGTTGGGATCCCTTTCGGTATGCACTCTGCTAAAGGCAAAGGGGATGGAGGTGATTTACAATCTATCCTGTAGCGACCGAAACCGATTGGCGCTCCAATCCGAACTCTTAAACGCTTCGGCTTTGGGTTTGAAGAACGTCTTGCTCGTCCAGGGAGACCCTCCCTCCATGGGAGATCACTTCGAAGCCAAAGCCGTCTTCGATCTCGATGTCATGGGTTTGCTCGGCGCCGCCAAGCGCCTCCAAGAAGGCTACGACCTCACAGGAAACGACCTCCAGGGAAAACCACAGTTTTGTATAGGCGCCCAAATCAATGCAGCCGCCAAAGGTCATGTCCTCGATTTGGAGGTCCTGGAAATGGAAAAGAAGATAAGGATGGGGGTTGATTTCTTCTTCACCCATTCGATCTACGATGTAAGCCTTTTTAAGCCCTTCGCCAAAAAAGTGGCGCACTTCAAGGTTCCCATCATCGCAGGCATCACCCTGCTCAAATCAGTCGGGATGGCCCGATATGTGAACAAGCATGTGGAGGGAGCCTCCATTCCGGATTCAATCATCGACCAATTGATGAAGGCTTCAGATAAACAGAAAGCAAGCATTGAGATCGCAGGGGGTCTGATCAAGGCATTGAAACCCCTTTGCCAAGGAGTCCAGATCATTCCCATCGGATGGGAAAAACAGATCCCCGCTCTCCTGGATTATGTAGGACTGTGAAAACCATATGGAGTTCTGGAATGATGGAATAATGGTAGAGAAACAAAATATTTTTTGCTTCAACCCATTCTTCCAATGTTCCATTATTCCATTTTTCCATTTTTGCTTCTCTCTCTTGAACACAGTGCCCTGGTTTCCTTGTCAACCCTGGGGAGATATGGTACCTTGGGATGGATATGGCTGCCAAAAAACCAACTCCGCCAACAAAGAGAAAAAAAACGGCTGAACTACTTACCCTTGTCAAAAAGAAGGGGGTGGAGTCAGAGATGTTTCAATCCATTGCCGAATTGGGTAATGATGGGATCTTAGTATTTGATGAGTGTCACCAGATCGAATTTGCAAATCGGATGGCTTCCGAGATCACCGGATATTCGAACAGAGAGCTGCTGAAAATGTCGGCCCTTTCCCTTTTAGGCAAACTCGATCAATCCTTTATTCATGACCTCTTCGTCCATCCCGAGCATTATGTCGAAAAAACTTGCACCGAGGTTCAACTGCTCACATCCAACGGTGAGGTCAAAGAGGCTGAAATCTGTATCGCCTTAGCGAAAACGCCTCTTGGAATCCGGAAAGGGTATGCCTATCTCAAAGATATTACTGATTCGAAAAGAATGGAACGAAGGATCCAGGAGGCTACCCAACAGTTTGAGAAGATTGCGGAGATGGGTGACGATGGGATCGTGGTCTTTAATCAAACGTTTAAGATCATCTTTGCCAATCAGATGGCCTCCGAAATCACTGGAATTCCCAAGGAGGATTTGATCGGAAGAAATTTTTTTTCCGTCATTGGTAAAGAAGACAAAAAATTTCTTGAGGGGACGGTCATCCGCGGAGTGGGAATAGGAGAGAAACTCTGTGCTGAAATGAGTATCCTGACCTCTCAGGGCGGTGTTAAGGATGCAGAGGTTTGTATTGCTTTGGCCGAGTCGGATACCGGAGAGGTCAAAACCTATGCTTATATCCGGGACATCACAGAACGGAAAAAATTTGAGAGGGATATCAAGGACTCTGAGGAAAAGCTCAGAAACCTCTTCGAAAGGGTAAGACATGGCCTTTTTATCAGTTCAAAGGAAGGCAAGTTTTTAGACTGTAACCAAGCCCTTCTTGAAATTCTGGATTATCCGACCAAAGAGGAATTTCTCGATATCGATATCGCCCACGATCTTTACGTGAACCCTGAGGATCGGAAGACCTTCCAGGAAAAGATCGAAAGAGATGGTTATGTCAAAGATATGGAGGTGGAATTTAAGAAGAAGAACGGTGAGAAGATCACCGTCTTGCTAACCGGACATCCCATCAAAAATGGGAGGGGAGAAATTATCGGTTACCAGGGAATCAATTTAGATATCTCAGAAAGAAAACGGATCGAAAATGAACTCCGGGAGGCCAATAAGTTCTTCATGAACCTGATCGAAAGCTCTGTGGATGGAATCATCGCTGCCGATATGAAAGGCGATATCTTCATCTTTAATAAAGGAGCTGAAACCCTGACCGAATACACGGCCAAAGAGGTGATCGGTAAACTCCATATCACAAAGATCTATCCGGAGGGAGTGGCTAAAGAGATCATGAAGAAACTCAGAAGCCCAGAGTATGGAGGAGTAGGAAAATTCATCCCAACCCAGCTCAATGTCGTCAATAAGTTCGGAGAGGAGATTCCCATTCAACTTTCGGCCGTCCTTATCTACGATGGAACGGGCAAGGAGATCGCCAGTGTCGGAATTT
Source organism: uncultured Syntrophaceae bacterium (assembly GCA_964512795.1). Lineage (GTDB taxonomy): Bacteria > Desulfobacterota > BSN033 > BSN033 > UBA1163 > UBA1163. The sequence goes on along the minus strand of CAZEKS010000051.1, from coordinate 357 downwards.
TCACAGACCTGAGGCCTCGTCTGATGATGGAGAAAAAGCTCCAGGAAACCCATGTTCAGTTAGTCAGCTCAGAAAAGATGGCCTCTCTCGGAAAGCTGGCAGCCGGCATTGCACACGAGATCAACAATCCTCTGGGTGGAATTCTTATCTATTCCAGCCTGATGATGGAGGATCTCCCAGAGGAGGATTTTAAACGACAGGATTTGGCACGGATCGTTCAAGAGGCGAGTCGCTGTAAGGAGATCGTCAAGAGCCTTCTGGAATTCGCCCGACAGACCGAACCGAAAATGGAGCCCACCGATATCAATCGTGCCATCACCGATGGTCTCTTCTTCCTGGAAAATCAGGCCCTCTTTC
>CAZEKS010000050.1:0-10345 GCA_964512795.1 uncultured Syntrophaceae bacterium | reverse complement strand
ATGGTTTCTAATCAGGATCAGGTCTTCAATGGTAGCAGGATTTGGTGGAAAAGGTGAAGAATAAACCAGGTTCTAAGTCCGACCTGACCTCTACCGTTGTGGCTGGTTTGCCGATGGTCAAGAAATATCTTAATATAAAGGTTAACGGGCAGCCTTGACACGGGACATTTCCAGTTACGAAGTAAGCCCGGGCCTGACCTGACCTCTAATGTTGTGGCGGGTTTGCCGATGATCAAAAGATATCTCAAAAGACTGTTCATTATTAATAAAGAAGCCATCCTGATGGAAGTCCTTTCGATAACGGGCCTGATGCAGCTTTTTATGAAAACCCGGAACACAGATGAAAAATGGACAAGGGAGGAGAAGAAAGAGATAAAGAGGCATCTGAGAAATATAGCGAAGATCATCCCCGCAGTGGCTATCTTCTTTCTCCCCGGAGGTTCCTTTCTTTTACCTATTCTTGCGGAAGCCCTTGATCGAAGGAAAACCCGAAGGCTGATCGGTAAAGATTTTGGGTCAGCCCTTGACAGGAGACATCCCCAGTAATGTTTTTCCCTTTCGTTCCTCCCGTATTTACCTATCATTTAGAGATTTTTTGTTGATCTGTAAATAGGATCGAATTTTCTATAGTCAGGAAATGAGATCTCGATCCAAGCTACGGTATTGAATCGCTTCGGAGAGGTGGGCGGTGAAGAAATCTTAGCATCATACTGAGGCTGACGCTTTATATTCGTTTATTGTCCGAAACCAGCGATCTCTCCTGTAATTAAGATATCTATGGCCTTCTCAAATCTGGAAATCGTCTCTTTTCTCCATTCTTCATCAATGGAAACAGCCTGGGAAGCCATTTGTTCACAATAACCGCAACGATTGCAATCTGTGTGAAAGCAGTCGGTTTTTTTGAAATAGTCGAGAAAACCGTTTAGTTTTGAGTTGTCGATATAAACTTTTCCGGGAAAAGGCTCCCGGAGAACTTCCATGACCTCCTCCATCTTCTCAGGCTCGATGAGGTCGGTTCGTTGGAGGACCTCCAGATTGGGTGGCATGAAGGCCCCTTGCTGGGGAAGTGTCAAGAGTTCAACCAGATTTCCTGTATAGCTTTTTCGCTCATAAGCATTGATGATTTGGACTAAACTCTCTGTCCCCCTGAACCTCTCCACAAGCTTCAAACAGTTTATCCCTATCCCTTCGTAATCTCGCACATCCTCAGGCCTTATCCAGCGGGACTTGATCAATTCAGCAGGCCGAAACAGCTTCAGGCGCTGGCAGGCGAGTTTACAATAGTCCGGTGCAAAACCTCCGCACGGATGACCTTCCTGTGAACCGTGAGAGACCATATTCCGGTGGTGAAGATCCAGAGGGCATTGGAAGAGGCAGCAGTGATTGGCGATGAGTTCAAGCTCGCAATCGACGGCCTCCCGAATGGAGCGCAAGGCCCGAAAGTCGCGGCCGATTAACTCAGGAAGAATAATCCTATCCGCTCCCAAATCTTCCCAGTAATGTGCCAGATGGACATTCTGGACACGGGCGAAGGAGGAGACGCATACCCTGAGGTTTGGATAATTCCTCTTGACCATCTGGAGGAGGAAGGGCAGGGTAATGGTCACCATGTTGGCTCCAGTCGAAGAGATCCATTCCAAGTGTTCTCTGATCTTTTTATATCCTTTTTTGGTGAACTCCAGATTGTCAAGACAGGTCGAGTTAATGAGGTAGTTGAACCCAAGGCCCCTCTCTCGCACTTCGGCGACGAATGAAGCCACTTCTTTCTTTCGGACTTTTGGGATGAAAAGGGCCATCCTTCCCCCTCCCAAAGGATCTTCCCACATCTGTCCATAAAGACTCTCGACCGAGGTACCATCCAGTTTATCCAGCAATCCTACATCCCAATTGGCCGCTATGGAATAATGCATTGCTGACATTTCTTCCTCCAAACTATTTCTTTTTTTCCATCCCTTCTATCGCATCTTTCTTCTCCACATCGCACCAGCGAAGCAGGGAAGATAGAGGAGAAATCCCATCGTGGTGCCACATCATGGAAGGGACAGACATCTTTCCAGGAGAAGTGATTCGAGCCACCCCCAACTTTCCCAATCTCCTGATCAACTCCTTTTCACGCTCGTCCCCAATGGCCACGGCTGCATTCTGCAGGTAAGAACCTATGGACTTGATGGTCTGAGGTATTTGGAAGATATCTTTTACACCGCAGATCCTGATGAAACGATTCAAAGGAGAGGGAGTAAAGATTCCCGGACCCTTTTCATAAACGACTGTCCAATCCGTTCCATGAGGGGAGGCCAACAGCAGAACTTCCTCTCCCTTTAACTCCCTGAACTCATACTTTGCTCTGAGTTGATGGATGGTCGATGCCTCTCCGGAAGAAATCTTTCCTCTGGGCATCTTTAGATTTAAACGCTCCATGGCTTTGGCCAGGGTCTGGCAGAATTCTTCTGGAGAGACCTCCCCCCCTTCTTCCACATAGTAGACATGGGGAGCGAGGCATGCCTGTTGGTCGAACATAGAACAATCGAGTGCAACGGATGCTGCCAGTTCCTCTAATCCTTGATGATTCAATCTCCTTCGTCCGATCACTCCAAAGCCCAGTTTATGGCCATGGAGAAGAACTTTAACCCTACGGGGGATCTTCTCCATAAGGGAATGACAGGCCTCCACCCCGCCGAACATAATGACGGCATCAGCCAGATTAAATGCTGCTTCTTCAACGTCCTCTTCTCCACCTCGCCAGTAAAGGACAGCCATCGATTTAGCCATCTCCGGATCGATCTCTTCGATCGTTTTGAGATAGAGTGGAGCAAAGGTGGGTTCTCCTGTGGCAACTTTTCCAAGACAAGCGGCCTTCAGAAGGACAGACCTCATGAAGAGGAGATGGGGCAGGGCAGGAATATTTTCAGAGAAGATGGAGATGATGAGTTCTGGACCAAAAGCCCGGCTATATCCATTCAGCTCCGGGGAGTATTGGAAATCATCAAGAAAGAGAGGATTTTTGATCTCAGAGCAGAGGGCACGCCAGATGTCCTCCCGCAAGGAACTCTCCATCTCCACATCGATGCTTGCCTCCACCACCTCACGAGAGAAATGAGTGATGGCAGGAATGGTCTTGAGTGCGAGATTCCGAAGAGGATAATCTCTTTCCAGCCACTTCCTGGATGCCTCATCAAGGACATCGATGATACGCTCAATAGGAAGGCTGGAGAGGTATGTGTCTCTGTTCTTCTTAAGTTGATTGGTCAGAGTTTCCACTAAAGATCTGCTGATCAGAGGGATTTTTAGATGAATCGTGATGTCTTCGTCTTGATAGACCTCGGTTCTGAAGTCCTTTACCTGAGACCTAAAATCCGGAGGCAGGTAGTATGCATCTACTTCGATGATCTCCATCAAATCTCCTATTGATAAATTCGAGAGTAGGAAGTGGAAAGTAGTTAAGACTACATTCTACATTCCACATTCAAGTTCTTATTTGGGTCATCTCATCGATCGTCAAAGAACAGCCTCTTGCCTCGCCTTCTTTGGTCCTGCCATAGATTTCAAATCCTTCTGGAGTTATTCTTCCCAGGTCATCGGTCTGAACGGCCAGGATATGCCCTCTATTAGCAAGGTCAAAGTGCCGGAGCAGGCCGATCTTCCCCGGAGGAAGAGGTTCCAGGGTATCCGGATCGACCACCAGGGTTCTTGTCCAGGGAGGGTTGATCTTGGCTTTCGGGATACTCATTCCCTTGTAAGCATTCCTCAAGGTATTGTCATAAAACTGAGAGCTGATTTCGGTCATTCCCAGAAGATTAATACAATAGTCCTTTGCGATCCCAAGAAATTCCTCACAATCGCTGACAAACTCATCTCGTTTTACTTCTCTGCTTTTTCCTTTAAATCCTCCGGCGTCGAGGATGCGAGAACCTGGGGGAGGTCTAAACCTCAAATCCCTCTCACGACAGGTATCGAAGAAATTGACAAAGCCGAAAGAACCGCCGCAGACCGTTATTGGAATACCCTCTGTTTCAGAACGGTGTAGCTCATCAACCAGCACGCTAATGTCGAATCCTTCCTTGCCTATAAGAAAACGGCTCTGGGATGATCCAAAGTATTCCTTCAATCGATTCATCCCATAGGCCATGATCATATAGGGGACGATATCAGGGGAGGGAGCGATGATCAGAATGGTTGTCTTAATTCGGTCGGGAAAGAGGAAGACAGAGGCGGCTTCATAAATGGTGGCATCCATGAGCCTGAGTCCTCCTTCATCATAATTGACTTTTCCTCTTTCCTCGGGCCTTGTCGTCCCGCTGGTCATAAAAGTCCGCACCGTATGGGAGGGAAGCATGGCGAGTTCCATTACCTTGAAGGCATCCGTGGGAAGAGCGGGAATCTGGTCCCAAGAAGAAATATTCTCCGGGTTTATCCCACGCTTCTCGCAGTAACGTCTGTAGATAGAGATATATTTAAACTGGAGATCGAAGACCTGGAGGGCAAGGCGGTTGAACTCTTCTGAGTCCCGATGATCCGTACCCCTCCGGATATAGGACAGGATCTTTTCATCTAGATCCAATACCTCTTTCGGTAACTCCCTCATTGCCTCATCTCCATGTGGAAGGTGATCATCTTCTTTTCAACTAAATGGACTAACACCCTCTTCAAATCTTCTAAAGGGATTTTTTTCTCCTCAGCGATCTCCTGAATAGATAGATTTCCATGAATTTTTTCTGCTAACCATGACCAGCCTTTCCCTAAGGCAGCCTTAATCTCTTTCTTGGAAACTAAGGACATTGGAATAAGCTTTTCATCCAGAGAAGGAAGCTCTTGGAAGTGGGATGAAATAAGAAAATCTGTTGGCCGATAGGCGAAGAGTGGAGGAAAGACGCCAAATTTCTTTTGATAGATATAACGGTAAGCACTGAGACCTGCAGCGATCCCCTGAGAGACCGCCCTTGAGAAAGAGTTGTAACCTCCTGAAGTCGCATCTCCAGCAGCGAATACACCTGGAATGGTTGTCTGCATATCCTGATCAACTTTGATGAAGGAAGAATTGAATCCCTCAGCTTCTTTGTCTAAGCGCCAGGTGGGTGAAAGTTCATAGGAGTTGAAGTCTAAAAGGACTTTCCTGCATGTTATCTTACGAGGCCCATTGGGTGTTTGAAGGGTCAATCCCTGAAGCCGCTCATTCCCCCAGTATCTTTCAACCCATCCTCGAATGATATCTCCATTTTCTTCTCCCTCTCCTTCCCCATTTCCTTCTATGACGAATAGGAGGGGAGATCGACCTGTGTTTAGATCTCTGATCAAGGGGATAAGATTTTGCAGCTTGGAACTTCCCACGATGACCAGTCTTGGTTCCCATCTTTTGCTGAGAAGCTTCTTGAGATGAGAGACGATAAATTCATAACCCATGCTGGTTACTTCAAGACCACGGCCAAGATAGTCTCTCTCGTTGACAAGGACCTTAATCCCAGTGGCAATGATCACTGCTAATGAGCGGAAGACCTTTCCATCGGAGGTAAAGACCTCCTTTATTTCTCCCTGCAGGTTGATCCGGTTTACTCTTCCCTGATGGACTCCAATCTCAAGACTCTTCATATCCTTCAGGAGCCGATGGACGATATCTTTTCCTTTTATCTTCCATGAGGGACCTGTAAAGATGCATCCCCGCCAGCTCGCCAAGCCACCGAGGTAGGAGTTTTCAACCAGAAGGGTGCTACAAGGAATGACCTTGTATCTCTTGACCCATCGGGCTCTGATGGCGGCATTGAGCCCTGCGGGCCCTCCTCCCACCACAATCACATCCCGGTCATATCCCATGCTTCTCCCTCTCCCTTTCCTTTTGAAAATAGGGGATAAGCCCCCCGGCCTCTAAGATCTTTTTGATGTGGGTATCGATGGGAGAAAAAGGAAAACGTCTCTTATCCGCCAGTTCAATCCATCCTTCTTCGATGGAGAGAAGGACAGAATTTCCATCCTTCACCCGCTCCTGGATGTCTCGGCACTCAAGGGCCGGGAGGCCGAGGTTGGTCAGACTCCGGAAAAAGATTCTGCCAAAAGATGTGGCTACCACTCCTCTGACACCAAAGCTTCTCAATCCTCTCACCGAAGTCTCACGGCTCGAACCACAACCGAAGTTCTCCCCAGCAACAATGATGATTCCTTCATCAGGAGAATCCCTTTTTGCATCCGTGCCCAGTCTCTCCATTCCTTCAACCAAACCCTCATTCACTCTCGCCTCGTTCAGGCTGAAGTAGGGAGAAGGGTGGAGGATGTCTGTATTGATATGGTCCCCCAATTTCCAGACCCGACCTGTGATCCTTTTGGGAAGTCCCATCACATCACCTCTCTGGGATCCATGATCCTCCCTGCCAGAGCAGAGGCTGCCGCAGTCAGAGGAGAGGCGAGGTAGATTCTGGAAGAGGGATCTCCCATTCTCCCCTGAAAGTTTCTGTTGGAAGTGCTCAGACATTTCTCCTCTGCTCCAAGAATCCCTTTATCGATGCCTCCACATGGACCACAGCTCGGGTTGAGAATCACTCCGCCAGCTTCTAAGATGGTCTGAATGTATCTCTTTTTTATAGCCTCCTGGTATATTTTTTGAGAAGCAGGAGTGATGAGAAGTCTTATTCCCGGGGCAACCTTCCTTTTCCTGAGGAGACGGGCTGTCCATTCCAGGTCCCTGAGCCTTCCGCCTGTGCAGGAGCCGATGAAGACCTGTTGGATGACCTCGCCTTTGATGTCATCAATATCCACTACTTGAGCAGGGCTATGAGGAAGCGCTACCTTGGGATGGAGTGAGGAGAGGTCTATCTCCGTCCTTTTTATGTATGCAGGTTCTCCATCAAAGCTATCTCTCCAATTGTCGCAATGGCCATCCCTCTTCTCTAAATATCTCCGGGTCACCTTGTCAGGGCAAAAGAGCCCGTTCTTCGCTCCCCCCTCAACCACCATATTACAAATGGCAAACCTGTCATCCATGAAGATGACTCCATCCATGTCATAAAACTCGAGAGCCTGATAGAGAAATCCCCCTTCTCCAGATCTTCCAAGGAGTTCCAGGATAATGTCCTTTCCCATGATATAAGGAGGAAGTTTTCCCTTGAGATTGATTCGTACTGTGTCAGGAGGCCTGAGCCATGTCGTTCCCGTAACGAGTGTATAGAGAATATCCGTAGAACCCATACCCGTTGCTAAGCATCCAAGAGCTCCGGCAGTTGTTGTGTGTGAGTCGGCCCCGAGGACTAACTTACCCGGCTTCAGCCAAGGGCCCTCCACCAGAAGCTGGTGGCAGATTCCTTGGTAGATGGAATGGTTGGGTATCTCTTCCTCCGTGGCAAAGGAGATGACTGCCTTGGCTATATTAGCTCGTTCGATTGTTGAGGGAGGCGCAAAGTGATCGACTGTAACTAAGACCCTTTTCTTATCCCAGATCTTTCTTCCCAGTTCTTTCATTTCCGAGAGGAGAAGAGCGAAGGTTGGGTCGGGCAAAAGAACGAAGTCGACATTGACGGAAAGGTATTCGCCCTCCCTTTTCCCATCCGCATGTCTCTGGATGATTTCACCAGTATATCCCTTACCCATCTTTCTTTAAAACCTCTTTTATAATTCCCCAGAAGGCTTCCAACGGAAAATTGAGAGACTGTTCATAATACTCCCCTATCTCTTTCGCCATTCGATTGATCTCCATCTTCCCTTTTGCCATCTTTCTCTCTTTAACCCTCCACAGAATCTCCCTCAATTCCTCCTCGTTCGCTTCAACTCCTCTCTGCTGTAAAAGGTGCAGGATGGCCTGGGTGCCTGTGTGTTTTCCCAGGACGAAAGAGGAATCCCTTCCCACCTCTTTTGGATCGACCACTGTATACGTTTCGCTGTTTTTAAGAAGTCCATCCACATGGATACCCGATTCATGGCGAAAGGCATTGAGTCCTACGATAGGAGCGTGGGGAGGAGTGAAGATTCCTGAACACTGTTCCACGAGCTGGGAGATGTCATAAAGCCTTTGCATATCAATCCCATGTTTCCGATGGAAGATCTTCTCCAGAGCCATGACGATCTCATGAAGAGGGGCATTCCCTGCCCGTTCACCAATCCCATTGACAGTGACCGACGGATAATTTACCCCAGCCTCTATGCCCGCTAAGGTATTGGCTGTGGCAAGACCGAGATCGTTGTGACAGTGGACACCTAACCCCATCTCCAGTGGAATTTGCCCCCTCACTTTTTTGACCAGGTTCTTCATTTTAAAAGGTTCCATCACTCCCACGGTGTCGCAAATAAAAGCCCTTTGGGCCCCCCAATGATAGGCACGAAGAAGGATTTCGCAGAGAAATGAAATTTCAGCCCGTGAGGCATCTTCGGCCACCAGATTGACCAGAAGTCCTTTCTGGCAGGCATATCGAACCGTGTCCTCAGACAGTCTCTTCACTCCCTCTTCATCCAATCCGAGCTTTGAACGTATATGGAGGGAGCTCACAGGGCAGATCAGGAAGACTTCCTTAACACCGCATTCAAAAGCCTGATCCACCTCATCCTTTTTCAGTCTAATGGAGACCCCGATGGATGCTTTGAGCCCTTGCCGGGCAATGGCGTAGATGGCATCCCTTTCCTCAGTCGATATCGATGGCATCCCCACATCGAGGATCGGCACACCGATTCGATCCAATTCTGTGGCAATTTGAATCTTCTCCTCCTTGGTGAAGTATACGCCAGGAGATTGCTCACCTTCCCTCAGGGTTCCATCTACAATGTTGACGCGCTCAGGGTTGATTTTAGCCACGACTACTCCTCAAACGCCAGCTCATGTACCGGCAGAAGAGTCTTCCCCAAAAGGGATCGCTGGATTTCGTAGGATTGGGATGGAAGGAACAGAAATCTCGGCACTTGGTTCCCCTTAAGATCTTCTCAAAATCCTGTGGGCTCAGTTCCTTTTCATCTTCCATGTAGTCAGGAATCGAGTAGCCCAATCCTCCACGTCCAGGAGAACTGCTTTGATAGAAGTCAGCGAAGGTCTGCTTCGTCGAAACGATGCCGAACTCCTCCGGATGGAGGTGCCAGGGAGAGGCAGGCTCCAAAGAGATTGGAGCAGACCAGATCCTCCCTATATTTTTAAACCTTCTCTTGATCTCTCTTCTCAAGGCAGCCGTCTTCGATAAATCAGAATATTTTTCTCCGGGGATTCCCATGGCGAAAAAGATATCTGCCTTGATTCCCAACGTTTCTGCCAAGGAGATGGTTCGCATCAACTCCTCATTAGAGTAAGCAAACGTTTTATTCCGGCGCCGCACCCGCTCATCTCCGGACTCAGGAGAGAGGGCAATAACAGACCCCTCACGAATAAAGGTATTAGCGAATTCCCGGAGGAAGCGTTCGGAAGGAAGGGAAAAGGATTCAAAGTAAACCCTTGAGCGCACTTTCTTTTTCCTCAATAGGGGAAATAATTCTAGATAATATTTTTCTCCTTCTTTCTCCGGATCAAAGGCGATGTTGAACATCTCGTAACCTAATTCGAGCGCTTCGGCTACGGTATTCACCACTGCTTCGGGAGAACGAAAAACTACTCCCCTTCTGCCATTGACTCTTTGCTGGGCTTCTGCGCCCCCTCCGCACCAGGTACAGTTTCCAAAACATCCTCTTCCGATATTGAGAGGAAGGAGAGGAAGACCAAGATGAAAGTATCGTCTGTTCTCTTCCTTGGAGAACGTTTTGGCCCATATAAAGGGCATTCCAATATAATGAATATAGGTTTCCTTGTCATGGAGCAGAGAAAGATTGGCATATGAGGATCGATCCAGATCATCCTCAGAGGCAATATAGGAAAGAGGATTTTCCCTGATCTCCCCATCTTTTCTCCATGTGAGGTTGGGGATGTTTTCCCAGCCCCTCCCTTCCTTCACTGCATTCATCAACGCGATGAGAGGGATTTCAGCGTCGCCACGGATGATCGCATCCAATTGATGAAAAGAGCCTATAATCTCTCTGTGAAAAAGGCTGGCGGTGTATCCACCCAATATGAGAAAAGTCTCGCCTCTCTCCTCTTTTATTTCCTTTGCTATTCTCATCACATCATAAGATTGTTGATGAAAGTGGAGGGGAATGGCCACCACTCTCATGTCTTTATCTTTCATATAGACGAGGGGCGAGGAGACTTTCTTTTCGATCCACTCCAGACCCAAGTGTAAGATTTCGGTCTTATATCCTTTTTGTGAGGCAAGGTCAGCAAGGGACAGGGTTCCCATCGGAAGGAGGTTGACGGTCATATACTCGCCGAAGGGACGGTAGAAATTGGAGAATTTGGGCACATGAATGAAAAGGAGATCAAGAGATTCGGTCATCGTATTAAAACGTCTGTTTTTTTTAT
>CAZEKS010000049.1:0-10413 GCA_964512795.1 uncultured Syntrophaceae bacterium | reverse complement strand
TTGAAAGTAAGGCTGAGGTTAAGAAAATCAAGAATCTTAATCTTAACCTTAACCTTGAATTTAATCCTTAACCTAAACCTTAACCTTGATCTGACTTATATATGGACTTAAAGACTCCAGGCCTTTATATTCACATTCCCTTTTGCCTTAGCAAATGCCCTTACTGCGATTTCTATTCGTCAACATCCCTCTCTGCTGTTCCTGATTTTTTGGATGCTCTTTACAAGGAGATGGAGATGTACTGTGACAGATTCAATTCTTTTGACACGGTTTACATTGGAGGCGGAACGCCTTCTCTTCTCGGCCCTCAACAGCTCAAAAACATCCTGACAAAGGTAAGGGAAAACTTCAATCTGTTATCGAACCCGGAAATAACGATCGAGACCAACCCGGCTGATCTCAATCGATCTTTCCTCGAGTCGATGCGTGAGAGTGGAATCAACCGAATCAATATCGGAGTCCAATCTTTTGATGAGAAAGTGCTGGACTTTCTGGGAAGAAGGCATTCCGTAAAGCAGGCGATTTCAGCCATTGAAACGTCAAAAAATTCTGGGTTTCAGAATATTGGACTCGATCTGATATACGGTGTTCCGGGACAGGGCATGAACTCATGGGTGGATACGTTGAAACAGGCCGTCGCCTTTTCACCGGAGCATCTTTCCTGTTATCAATTAACGCTCGGGGCAAAGACTCCTTTGGGGATAAGATACCAGGCCAGAGAGTTTCCTATGCCCGAAGAAGAATTGCAGTATGATTTTTTTATAAAGACTTCTGAGTTCCTGGAAGATGCCGGGTATATCCATTATGAAGTATCGAACTTTGCGAGAGAAACAAAATATGTTTCCCAACACAATCAAAAATATTGGGACCACTCCCCTTACCTCGGTCTTGGCCCTTCCGCCCACTCCTTCCAGCCCAATCGGCGCTGGTGGAACCATCATTCTATTGATCAATACCTCTCTGCGATTGATGCGGGGAATCCTCCTATTGAAGAGACAGAAATCCTAACGATGGAACAGCTGAGATTGGAGGCGCTGTACCTGGGTCTCCGGACGAAAAAGGGGGTCTCCCTTTATGATTTTATGAACCAGTATCACTACGATCTCTTTGTTGAAAAAAAGGAAATACTGGACAAACTCCAGGAAGAAGGACTTGTCTCCATCCAGAATGGTTGCCTCTCCCCTACTCAAGCCGGCCTGGCCGTCGCCGATAGCCTTGCGTTGATTTAGCAAGATTTGGGGGCAGGCCATAAAGAATCAGCACGGCTGAGCTTTTAGGCGTGGATACTTACACATTGAGGTCGGAGAATTTAACTCTAACATTTAGAACAATTTCCTAAAAGCCTCCCCTCCCCACCGTGGGAGGGGATGAAGGGGAGGGGGAATAGATCTTATTATTCACCCCCACCCTCACCCTCCCCCATCGAATGGGGAGGGTATATATAGAGGAAATTTCAAATATCTCTGGCTAGGTTCTTAGCGTTTACGCTTTGCATGTGAAAAAAATAAGCTTATTTTTCAACCCTTCCCTCTATATATTCACACTTCAAAAAGGCTTACATGTGGGATATATTGTAAAGCATAACTTAACATCAAATATAACGTTCGGCTGTATCGTATTTTCGTAGATCGAACAAAGAGAGGTTATTTATGAAAAAGGGTAATCTATCAGATTGTGCAAGCTGCGCCCTGACCCCAAGGGAGAAGGTCTGCATGAATCCGAAAGGAAAAGGGTCGAAAGCATGCCCCACCCTTGGGAAAAAGAAGCTTGCCGGCCAGGCACAGAAGAAGTATCAACCGGCGGGCATCAGGGAATTTGCCCGTCAGGCATCCATCCAGGAGGGGGAGTGTTACGCCGGAAGAGATCAAAGGCCATATGTGATGCACCCGACGAAGCCAAGAATACAGGAGATATGCGAGTTTGCCCGGAGGATGGGGTACACCCGTCTGGGCTTGGTGTTTTGTGTAGGGTTGTACAGGGAGGCGGCAATGGTTGCCCGAATCCTGCAAAATCAAGGTTTTGAAACGGTATCGGTTGTATGTAAGGTTGGCTCAATGCCAAAGGAAGAGATCGGTGTGAAGGACAGCGAGAAGATTTTTATCGGGCAGTACGAGTCCATGTGTAATCCCATTCTCCAGGCAGTGATCGTCAACGATGCCAAGACGGATTTCAATATTTTGCTGGGGCTTTGCGTGGGACACGACTCCCTGTTTTTCAAATATGCCGAAGCGCCGACAACTGTCCTGGCAGTCAAGGACAGAGTGGCAGGCCACAACCCCTTAGGTCCTATTTACTTATCGGGAGGCTACTATTCCTGGCTCAATATGCCGTAATCCAATGCGGTAGTAAGTGTGGGGCAATAAGGCCAGATCTTTATTACTTTTTGGAAAACGGGAAGGCAAATCCGTGAGTGAAAAAGATTCAACCGAAAGTGAGGGGGAATAGAAAACAAGCGATTTCAAATATGTTTGGCTAAGATTATCTTTGGGGTTCGATGATTACTTTTATGGAATCTTTTGCGTCGACCACCATTTGAAATCCAAGACCTGTCTCTTTAAGAGGAAGCCGATGGGTGATCATTGCGCGTATAGGAAGCCGTCGAGCTCTTATCAATTCAATGGCAGTTGTGATGTCGAAAGGACTGCCTCCATAAGTGGACAGCAGGGTGATGCCATCATTCCAAAAATCGAAAAAGGGCAAGACAAAATTGAGGCCAGGCTCTAAAGGAGCAAAACATAAAATCGTTCCTCCCCGGTCGACAGATTGCAAAGCCTGAATGTAGGCAGAAATTGTCCCTGCACAGACAATAACCATATCGACCGACCGTCCCTGATTGATTTCTCGAATCTTCGCGGGATTAACCTCCCTTGCAAGGATCGTTTCATCTGCTCCAAATTGTTTTGCTGCCTTGAGACGATATTCACTGATATCCGATGCCATGACCCGGCCTGCCCCTGACGCACGAGCTAATGCAATGTGAAGAACTCCAGATATTCCACTTCCGATGACAAAAACACTCTGCCCAGGTCTAAGTCTCGCCAATCTCTGCCCCCGCAGGACACAGGCTAATGGCTCAATAAAAACACCGTCTTCAAAAGAGACCTCCTTCGGCAATAAAAATACACCCCTATCCACATTGATCTTGGGAACACGAAGATATTCGGCAAAACCTCCTGGGTCAAAATTGGTGGTTCGCAACGTATCGCAGAGGGTATGAAAACCGGTCAGGCAGTATTGGCAGGTATTACAGGGAACATGGTGGGAGACGAAGACCCGATCACCCACCTTATAATTTTTTACCTCTTTACCAACCTCAACAATCTCTCCTGTAATTTCATGTCCGAGAACCCGGGGAGCTTTCTTAATCCGATACCATTCCATGACATCGCTGCCGCAGATGCCGCTTGCCAGCACCTTGACCAATAACTCACCTGCCCCAATCTGCGGGGTTGGAATTTCTTCCAGCCTCACATCCCTGTTGTTATAATACATGGCCACTCGCATTCCTGTTTTTGCCTCAGTCTCGGGTTTGAACTTCAAGGGACATCTGTAAAACCTGCGATTGCAAAATGTTTGTAGAAGAAAAAAGGGGGCCTGATTTCACACCTCTTCGTGATCAAATCATCCTTGTCTGCCAGATCAATCCAGTCACTGGAATTTATAAATATCCTCAAATATCATCCCTTTTTCTTTTGTCTGGCATATCGGGCAAAATATTTATCATGATTATCAGAAAGATTCCTTTTGCCAGAATTCCCAAGTCCAATCAAGCCCATTCCAGGATCTTCCTCCAAGGGGATCTCTCTTAGAAACTTATCGAGACTTTTCCGGATGATCTCTGCCTTGGATATGCCTTTCTTTTTGGCAAGGTTTCCCAAAACATAATCCTGCTTGGGCTCAACATTGATCTCAATCGGTTTCTTCTTCAACCTTTTCATGAATAAAAATATACATTACCCGAATTGAAATGACAACAGGTAATTTACCTCTCCCTTCCCTATAAGATGGAAAATAACCCACCCACTGTTTTCAACGTCTCACGTCAAGACCCGACTGAGATTGCCTTTTGACCAAAGGAATACGTGTTCACCCTCTTGCGAAACTGGTGAAGTAGTATATTAAAGCTTCTATTTCTATGATGCATTGGTCTCATTAGCTAAATGTATTATTGCAAGACCACACTTCTACCGCCCGATACCATTCCATAACATCGCTACCACAGATGCCACTTGCCAGCACCTTGATTAATAACTCCCCTGATCTGACCCAGGGAGTCGGGATCTCTTCCACCCTCACATCCTTATTGTTGTAATACAACGCCACTCCCATCGTTTTCTTACCTAAAGAGGTCAGAGTTTTGTATGGCGAAGGGGGTTTGTGCAGAGCGTGCTTGACATTGACAAGGATAGGGAGTAAATCTGTTCCATGCCTCGATCAGTAATCGTGAACAGGCTCGTCAGCCTGAATCATTTGTGATTTCAACACAATAGAAAAAAGACTTGGCAAAGTGTTCTCCTTGGGGTATTTTTGTAGTATGAAAGTCAAGACATCTATAACCTTGTCTGAAGCTTTACTGAAAGCAATTGATGAATATACAGGAGAATACAAAAACCGGTCCGAATTCATCGAAGATGCTGTGCGGGCTTTTATTATGCAATTAATTCAGAGGCAACAAGATGCCAGAGACCTTGAGATAATCAATCAGCATGCGGATTCTCTAAACCGAGAAGCAGCAGATGTTCTTACTTATCAGGTTGATCTGTAAAACGTGCTGAATTGTATCGTGTTGCTAACCCTTCAGCCAAGGATCCCAAAAAAATCCAGAGTCTTTGTTATTGTAAGCCGCCAAGTTCTCATCGATTCTCGCTTTTCCACGGTAATTTGCGCCCCGATTTATTCAACTCATGACGGTCTTTCCACTCAAATACTGGTTGGTGTGGATGAGGGATTGAAGCAGGATAGTAGTATTCACTGCGATGAGCTTATCAGTTTGCCTAAGTCGTTTCTAACCAACTTTGTCGGATCGCTCTCTCTAAACAAAATTGAAGAACTCAATAGGGCTCTAAGCATAGCCTTGGATATTCGAGGTTTAAAGGGCTAAGGAGTCACTGAAATGGACGGCGGGGTGGATTGCCTCCTTTCTTTTTGCGATGATTCTATCTTCGTTCCCACTTCATCTTTTTCCATTTATTACTTTGAAATCTTTGTATCTTCAGCTGCATGAAACGGCGTTGTACCTTGATCACCCTCCTCAAGTCTTCTTATATTGACTTTCACATTATAGTATAGGTAGCGGCAAAGGAACAAGGAAAGCGGATGGGCTGAAGAAAGGTTTCCTCGCTTCACTCCCTACCAAGATAAATTGTTTAATACAGTTTGTATTAGTTCTATAGGTTTTTATTGAAGTGAATCCTCCCGGCAAACCGAGAAGGGTCGTTCTCAGCAGTGCGGTTGGTGACATTCCCTGAAGGGAGTCGTTAGACATTTCAGATTACAGTTGATTATCCCGAGCTATCTTTTTGTTTCTTGGCTTTCTCCTGTTCAAAGATATCGTTCGCCTGCTTGACGGTTCCTTTTTCATGGATGATCGCACGTAAGGCTTTAATCATAGGCACAGGATATTCATTCTGCCAGATGTTTCTTCCAAGATTGACTCCGATGGCCCCCTTTTCCATGCCATCATGGACAAACTCGAATACCTCTAAGTCGGTATCCACCTTAGGCCCCCCTGCCATCACCACAGGAACAGGACAACCATTGACCACCTTATCGAAATTTTCACACCAGTAGGTTTTTACAATCCGTGCCCCCAATTCAGCAGCAATCCGAGAGCTTAAAGCAAGGTAGCGAGCATCTCTTTTCTCCAATTCTTTTCCGACGGCTGTGACAGCCATGACGGGGATGCCATATTTTTCTCCTTCATCCACCAGTTTTGAGAGGTTCAATAATGATTCCCTCTCATATTCACTCCCGACAAAGATTGAAATCCCCACGGCTGCGGCATTCAGACGAATCGCCTCTTCCATCGATGTGGTAATCCCTTCGTTCGAGAGATCCTTGCCAACCATGCTCGTGCCACCGGAAACCCGCAGAATGATAGGTTTTGTATTTTCAGGATCGATAGACGCACGCAACACCCCTCTCGTTACAAAGAGGGCATCGCAGTAGCGAAGCAGCGGCCGAATGGTTTCGCCAGGTTTCTCTAATTTCCGGGTGGGCCCCTGAAAATAGCCGTGATCAATCGGTAAGAAAAGGCAATGCCCATCCGATTTAAGCAATTGGGCCAAACGGTTTTTCATTCCCCATTCCATGATTTACCTCCCGAATCCCCCCAACCCCCCTTTACTAAAGGGGGGATAGGGGGGATTAATTTTATTTTCCGAGGATATACTTTACAACGAGATCGCCGACCTGAGAGGTGGAATATCCCATCTTGCCGGCATTCAGGCTCTTCACGTCCTGCCTCACCGCCTTCATGACGGCCTCCTCAATTGCCCGACCAGCCTTTTCTTCACCGAGATGTTCAAGCATCATCTGGCATGCAGAAATCGCTGCCAGAGGACTCACCACTCCCATCCCCGTATATTTAGGAGCAGAGCCGCCAATGGGCTCGAACATCGAAACTCCTTTGGGATTAATATTCCCCCCAGCCGCAATCCCCAATCCTCCCTGAATCATTGCACCCAGGTCAGTGATAATATCTCCGAACATATTGTCGGTTACGATGACATCGAACCACTCCGGATTCTTCACCATCCACATACAGATCGCATCCACATGGGCGTAGTCCGTCTCAATACCTTTAAATTCCATAGCCACTTCACGAAACGCCCTTTCCCAGAGGTCGAACGCATAAGTGAGAACATTCGTCTTTCCGCAAAGAGTCACCTTTTTTTTCTGATTCCTTTTGTGACAATATTCGAAGGCAAAACGGATGCAACGCTCCACGCCTTTTCGAGTATGGACCGCCTCCTGGACTGCAACCTCATCGGGTGTTCCTTTTTTGACAAATCCTCCTACACCCGTATAGGCACCTTCCGTATTCTCCCTGACCACGACGAAGTCAATATCCTCAGGACCCTTATCTTTCAAAGGTGTTTCCACACCGGCATAGAGTTTGACAGGTCTCAGATTGATATATTGATCCAGTAGAAATCGAATCTTTAACAAAATTCCCTGTTCCAGAATCCCGGGTTTGACATCCGGATGGCCGATCGCCCCTAAATAAATGGCATCCATCTTTTTCAACTCATTGAGAACAGAATCCGGCAATGTCTCTTTAGTTTTCAGATAGCGCTCTCCACCCAGGTCGTAATGCTCTAATTGATATTTAAATTTGAATTTTCCGGAGACGGTTTTCAAAACCTTCAATCCTTCGGCCACGACCTCAGGTCCAGTCCCATCCCCAGGAATCACAGCGATCTTATACATGCCCTATTATCCTCCGCTTCGTTATTTTCTTTCCTTCAGCTCTTTTGGTAGTTGTAGCGTCGGCATTGATTGCCGACGATGACTTTTGTCGCCCTCAATAAATGAGGGCGCCACAGACCCAAAAATAAATTCAAAAACCATTTTTCGTCGGCAATCAATGCCGACGCAACCCTATGCTCTGTTTTTTCTTATAGCCAACACAGCGCCTTTTGACCGATATCGGTTCGATAGTGAACGCCATCCCAGGAAATCTTCTTAACCGCCTGATAAGTCTTTTCAATGGCTCTTGGGATATCTTCTCCCAATCCGGTCACTCCTAAAACTCTTCCACCGTTGGTGATGATCTGCCCATCTTCAACCGCTGTTCCCGCATGAAAGACAAAGACTCTTTCCATTTGAGAAACCTCTTTCAGCCCCTCGATGATTTTTCCTTTCTCGTAATCCCCAGGATATCCCTTTGAAACCATCACCACACACGTAGAGGCGCGGTTGTCCCATTCAATCTTGTGCTGGGACAAATTCCCTTTCATGCAAGCTTCCAGGATGGGAACGATATCTCCTTTCATCCGCATCAAAACAGGCTGGGTTTCCGGATCTCCGAATCGAGCATTGAACTCCAATACCTTGGGATGGCCATCATAAATTATCAGCCCGGCATAGAGAACCCCCTTATAGGATCTGCCCTCTTCTCCCATGCCATAGATGATCGGCCTCAAAATCTTCTCGATAATCCTCTCATGGACCTCATCCGTCACGACGGGTGCGGGTGAATAAGCTCCCATCCCGCCTGTGTTGGGACCCTGGTCTCCATCGAAGATAGGCTTATGATCCTGGGAAGACGCCATAGGAAGGATGGTCTTTCCATCCGTAAAAGCAATGTAAGACGCTTCCTCTCCTACAAGGTATTCCTCGACCACCACTCGATTTCCCGCCTCTCCGAATATCTTCTCCACCATGATCTTGTCAACAGACTGGATAGCTTCCTCCACGGTTTTGCAGACGATTACTCCCTTGCCCGCCGCCAAACCATCTGCCTTGACCACGATGGGAGCCCCCTGCTTACGAATATATTTCACCGCTTCATTTCGGTTATCGAAGATCTCATAAAAAGCTGTAGGAATATAATACTTCTTCATCATCTCCTTTGCGAAGGCTTTACTCCCTTCAATCTCTGCTGCCTTCCTGTTTGCTCCAAAAATGAAAAGGCCCTTTGATTCGAAAAGATCGACAATGCCCCGGGTCAAAGGATCCTCGGGCCCAACCACAGTCAGATCCATCTTCTCTTTTAGGGCAAACTCAAGTAGACCATTTAAGTCACTGGCCTTGATCGGGACAATCGTTGCCTGTTCGGAGATACCGGCGTTTCCTGGAGCACAATAGACCTTTGATGCTTTTGGGCTTTGTGCAATCTTCCAAACTAAGGCGTGCTCCCTGCCCCCACTGCCCACCACCAGTACCTTCATATAAACCCCTACAAATCCCCCCTTTCCCCCTTTACTAAAGGGGGAAAGGGGGGATTTCCGTTTCGCATGTCACGTACCTCCACACCGCAGTGGCGTTTCGGTACGCAGGCGTGCCTGCAAAATATTAGACGGACACGGTCACGGATGACGGACACGTTCCTTAATGCCTAAAGTGTCTCATTCCTGTAAAGACCATGGCGATATTGTATTCGTCCGCAGCAGCAATCACCTCATCATCTCGAATCGAACCTCCGGGTTGGATGATGGCCGAAGCGCCTGCTTCAGCGCCTGTATCCACCCCATCTCTGAATGGAAACATCGCATCTGAGGCCAAGACCGTTCCTTTGGTTGACGGTTGTGCTTTCATTACCGCCAAGCGGGTGGAATCGACACGGCTCATCTGGCCAGCTCCGATTCCAATGGTCCGATCCTCCCGGACGAGGACGATGGCATTCGATTTGACATGTTTGGCAACTTTCCAGCCAAAAGCCATCGCCCTTTTCTCTTCCTCGGTCGGTTTTCTTTTTGTCACCACTTTCCATTGATCCATTGGCACTTTGCCGAGGTCTCGATCCTGGACCAAGAGCCCACCCACCACTTTTCTGAGATCGAATCCTCCCTGCAGGAGGGAGCCTGTGAGGGGTGGAGTTTTGAGGATTCGGAGATCTTTTTTCTTCTTAAGGATCTCCAACGCCTCTGGATCGATACCTGGAGCAATGATGGCTTCGAGAAAGATTTCAGCCATCTCCTGTGCCGTCTCTTTATCGACGACCCGATTGAAACCCACCACGCCACCGAATGCAGAGACTGGATCACAGTCTCTCGCTTTCCTGTAGGCGTCTGATAAACTTTTAGAAGAGACCGCCACACCGCACGGATTGTTATGCTTGATGATGACCGTCGCTGTTTCTTCAAACTCCTTAACTGTCTCGTAAGCGGAGTCAATATCGAGTATATTATTGTAAGACAATTCTTTGCCCTGGAGTTGAGCCGCATTCGAAACCGAAGGCTCGGTTAACAAATATTCACGATAAAAGGCGGCCTTTTGGTGCGGGTTTTCTCCATAGCGCAACTCCTGAGCCTTCTTCACCTGGAAGGTGAAGGTCTCCGGAAATTCGTAGACTTTCTTACTTTTTTCGATCTGGCCAAGGTAATTTGAGATGGCCCCATCATAACGTGCCGTGTGTTGAAAGACTTTCTTGGCTAAGCGGAAATTGGTCTCTAAAGATATTTCCCCTTTCTCCTTCAATTCCGAGAGGACCGGCTCGTAATCGCTGGGATCCACTACCACGGTCACATCGGGGTAATTTTTCGCTGATGAGCGGAGCATCGTTGGTCCCCCGATATCGATATTCTCAATCGCTTCTTCAAGCGTGCAATCCTTTTTCGCTATCGTCGCTTCAAATGGATAGAGGTTGACCGCTACGAGATCGATCGGAAGGATCCCGTGCTCCTCCATCTTCTTTACATGCTCCTTTTTAGACCGCTGCCCTAAAAGCCCTCCATGGACTTTTGGATG
>CAZEKS010000048.1:0-10425 GCA_964512795.1 uncultured Syntrophaceae bacterium | reverse complement strand
CAGTTTGGAAATACTAACCGTTTATTCTATTCCTGTCAACAAAAAATGCATCCTGCTTTTAGGAGAGATTTAATCGCTTTTTTTATATTTTAACACATTTTTTCTTTGCAAGGGGATTTTTTTCTTACAATGCTTGAACGGCGGATTGTGGATAACCTGCATAAATCGTGCTTTCGCGCCCGTAAAATCAAACTAAATTTGACCCTGTCAAGCCTCTCCAGGAAGTGACTTATAACATTTTTTCAGGTAAAATTATCTCCCGCCGCTACAAGGCAGCCTCGGGGTTGACAATCCCATCCCGTTCGTCTATTTTTAAGCTAAACAAAGTTTCTCCATATAGAATAAATGGTGTAAATCAAGAGAATACTAAAGCATTGGAAGGCCCAAGATATCTTTCTTACCCATAGAAGGGGGGGTAAATAATGCAATTCAAGCATGTTAAACTTTCGAATTGGCGGAATTTTACTTCCGTTGATGTTTCATTGGCATTGCGAATGTTTCTTATTGGCCCCAACGCCTCAGGGAAATCGAATCTACTGGACGTCTTCCGCTTTCTCCGAGATATAGCAAAACCAGGGGGAGGTTTCCAGAAGGCGGTAATAGATCGTGGTGGAGTCTCAAGCCTAAGGTGTTTAGCTGCTCGCAGGCATTCAGATATCACGGTGGAGGTCCATGTAGGGATTTCCTCGAAAGCTGGGGATCGCCTGCTCTGGAAATATCGGATTGAGTTCGATCAGGATAATCAGAGGAAACCTATTCTTAAAGGGGAAGGGATATGGAAAAACGGAAGACAGATTCTGAATCGTCCGGACGAGCAGGACAAACATGATCCTGCGCGTCTTACACAAACTCACCTTGAGCAAGTGAATGTGAATCAAGAGTTTAGGGACCTTTCTCGTTTTTTTGAAACTGTTCAGTATTTGCATCTCGTGCCTCATATCATTCGCGATCCTGAACGATTTATGGGTCGAAGCGGTGATCCCTTTGGAGGAGATTTCTTGGAAAGATTGGCTACTACACCGGAGAAGATACGCAATGCACGGCTTAGGAAAATTCAAGAAGCCCTTAAAGTTGCTGTTCCTCAGTTAAAAGAACTCCATTTAGATTGGGACAAACGTGGCACTCCACACCTGAAAGCACTCTATGTGCACTGGCGTCCCCAAGGGGCCTGGCAGGATGAGAAGTTGTTTTCAGATGGGACTCTACGTTTCTTGGGGTTTCTATGGTCTTTACTAGATGGACAAGGACCGCTGTTGCTGGAAGAGCCAGAACTTTCCTTACACCCTGGCATCGTACGGCGCCTTGCACGAGTAATTTACCGTCTTCAAAAAACAAAAGACAGACAGGTGTTGGTGAGCACGCACAGTTTTGAACTCGTTTCAGATAGGGTAATTGGAGGAGAAGAAATCCTTGTTCTCCAGCCTACAAAAGAAGGCACAAGGGCGTTTGTCGGAAAGGATGATAGGCAGATCAACAGACTTCTTCAAGAAGGGGCAAGCGTTGCCGAAGCAGTCTTACCCGTGACTGAGCCAGTGGATGCCCAACAACTGGAACTCTTTGAGGGATAACACCAATGCCCAATAGCCTTGGCGTAAATATTGCGGTTGAAGGAGATTTGGATGAAGCTCTTTTGAAGAAGGTGCTTAACTCTATCGGGATCGAAGTTGTGCCTGTCTATGGTAAACGGGGGAAAAGTAATCTTAGGGAAAATGCGCCACGTTATAACCTGGCAGCTCAACATGGAAGATGGATCGTCTTGGTGGATTTGAATAACGAGGCGGAATGTCCGCCACCTCTTATTAACTCGTGGCTTCCCACACGAAACCAGAACCTTCAGCTACGCGTTGCGGTGCGAACAATAGAAGCATGGCTATTAGCGGAGAGAGATGAGATAGCTCGTTTTCTTGCGGTATCAAAACAAAGAATTCCTCTATATCCTGAAAATGAGGATAAGCCGAAAAGAATTCTAATAAATATTGCACGTCACTCTAGAAGCAAGGCGATCCGCACAGACATTGTCCCAAAAGACGGGAGCACAGCGATTCAGGGACCAGGATACACAACCTGCTTGATAGAATTTGCCATAAAGTACTGGAATCCTGAGCGGGCCGCCTCCAACGCTTCAAGTCTGAAACGAAGTATAAAATCGCTTTTACGTTGGAAAGCGGGTATGAGATGATCAAGATTGGGACGAGTGGGTTTTCCTTTTCGGATTGGAAGGGACCGGTTTATCCCGCAGGCATTCGGGAAAGGGATATGTTATCCTTTTACGAAAAGGAGCTGGGATTTAATGTCTTGGAGATCAACTTCACCTATTATACTCTTCCATCTCAGAAGAGTCTGGCCGGAATGGCCCAAAAGACATCCAAAGAATTTGAATTTGTGGTGAAGTCTTTTAAGGGGATGACGCATGAAATCTGGGATAAAGCGACCCGTAGAAGGATCGATAATCGGGAGACCTTTAAGAAATTTAAATATGGCCTTGTTCCCTTGATAGAGGAGAAAAAACTCGCTTGTGTCCTGGCGCAGTTCCCTTATGGGTTTTTTCCCAATCGGGATAATTTAGGTTACCTGGAAAGCTTCAAGGAGGAGATGATAGACACTCCCTTGGTTTTTGAATTCCGAAACCAGGCCTGGCTGAAAGAAGAGACCTTTCAATTTTTAGAGAAAAAAGGGATCGGATTTTGCGTCGTAGACGAACCCAAACTGCCCAAATTGATGCCCTACCATCCAAGGACGACTTCGGAAATGGGCTATTTCCGATTTCATGGCAGAAATACAAACTGGTTCAATGTTCCCACCTCCGTGAGGTATGACTACCTCTACAGCGAGGCTGAGCTAAAGGAATTCATTCCGGACGTTAAGGATATTTCAAAAAAGGCAGCCAAGACTTTAATCTTTTTTAATAACTGCCATGCAGGCTCTGCGGCTAAAAACGCCGCCCAGATGGCGAAGCTTTTAAATGTGGATTGTGGAATGCGGATTGCGGAGTAATAATTCTGAAATTCAAAACCAAATGCCAAGCACTGAATGAAAATTCCGAAATCCGAAATCCGAAATAAGAAGGGGAGGAAATGTGATCGAGATCGATTTTAAAAAAGGGGAAGGACTCATCCCGGTCGTCATTCAGGATGCCTCCACCAATGAAGTCTTGATGTTAGGTTACATGAATCGAGAATCATGGAAAAAGACGCTGGAAACAAAGAAGACGTCCTTCTGGTCAAGGTCTCGCAAAAAAATTTGGGTCAAGGGAGAGATTTCAGGGCATTTTCAGAAAATCAAGGAGATTTATCTCGATTGTGATGGAGATACCCTCCTGCTCAAAGTAGATCAGATCGGAGGGGCGGCCTGCCATACCGGTTTTCGGAGTTGCTTCCATCAACGATTTGAAAGAGGAAAATGGAAGGTTATCGGAAAGAGAATCTTTGATCCGAAGGAGGTATATGGAAAGTGAAGACGCTGAAGATTGGAATTCCAAAGGGAAGCCTGGAGAATGCCACCATCGAGCTTTTTAAGAGGTCGGGATGGAAGATCATGGTGAGCTCTCGAAGTTATTTTCCCGTGGTGGATGATGATGAAATTCGCTGCACATTGGTCAGAGCCCAAGAGATGTCAAGGTTTGTGGAAGCAGGGACCTTGGATGTGGGGCTGACCGGGAAGGATTGGATTTTAGAAAATGGTTCTGACGTCGTGGTCGTTCAGGATTTGATCTACTCCAAGACCAGCCCTTCTCCTGCCCGATGGGTATTGGTCGTAGCCGAGGATTCTCCCATCCGTCAACTGAAGGATTTAGGAGGGAAAAAGATCTTCACCGAACTCGTCAATTTTACCAAACGGTACTTTTCGGAGCGAAACATCAAGGTGGATGTGGAGTTTTCATGGGGGGCCACAGAGGGAAAGGTGATTGAAGGATTGTGCGATGCGATTGTAGAGGTGACAGAAACGGGGAGCACTTTACGGGCGAACGGCCTCCGAGTCGTGGAAGAATTGATGCAGACCAATACGCAACTGATTGTCAATCGGACATCCTATCAAGATCCGTGGAAAAGGGAAAAGATTGAGCAGATCTCGCTTCTTCTTCAGGGAGCCCTCCGAGCGGAGGGAATGGTGGGGCTCAAGATGAACGTATCGGCCAATGAGCTCAAGAGCGTGATGGAGATCCTCCCCAGCATCACCGCCCCCACGATTTCAAACCTTTTTCAGAGCGATTGGTTTGCTATCGAAGTCATGGTTTCGGAAAAGGCGGTGAGAGAACTCATCCCGCAGCT
The DNA here is from genome assembly GCA_964512795.1 of uncultured Syntrophaceae bacterium. Taxonomy (GTDB): domain Bacteria; phylum Desulfobacterota; class BSN033; order BSN033; family UBA1163; genus UBA1163. The sequence continues at coordinate 6,157 of CAZEKS010000048.1, read as the reverse complement.
ACTAAAGCGGGGAGCAGTCGGGATTATCGAATATCCGCTAAATAAGGTCATATGAATGGAAAACCCTGATGGGGTGATAGAGTTATGGGGTGACCATACTGAAAGTTAATTGGAAAATAGGTTTGTAAAATCCCTCCTAACCGTCCGGCGCCAGAGTCCCAATGCCTCGCTTGCGCAAGTAATGAGGCTCTGGACGGCGGCGCCTCCCTTTGCCAAAGGGAGGAATAATATCCCCCTTTGGTATCTTTTTCCTGCCGAAGGCAGGCAAAGGGGGACCAAGGGGGATTTTCATTGTTCGAGGCTGACGCTCCATCATGAAGGATTGTTTGGGATTTTAGGACTGCTGCAGCAGTCCCACCACTTCCATGTGGTACGTCTGTGGGAACATATCGATGAGGCTGAGTCCTTGGAGTTGATATCCGCTCTCAGAAAAGAGATAAAGATCTCGTGAAAGGGTAGTGGGTTCGCAAGAGACATAGACGATTTTTTTCGGTTTCAATTTGGCCACCTGACTTAAAACTGTCTTGCAACCTGTCCTCGGAGGGTCGAGGACGACGAGATCTGGTTTTTCTCTTTCCCAATGTTTTAAAACATCCTCCACCCTTCCTTGAATAAATTCACAATTTGTGATCCCGTTTCTTTCTGCATTGAATCGGGCATCTTCGACGGCCATCCTGTTCTCCTCGATCCCCAAGACCCCCCTTGCTCCGGTGGCCAACGGGAGCGTAAGGTTTCCCACGCCGGCATAGAGGTCGACAACCCTATCCCCCTTATTCACCTCTGAGAATTGAAGAACGGTCTGAATCAATGCTTGATTCTGCTCCGGATGGACCTGGAAAAAACTCCCTGGCGAGATTCGAAGTTCGAGATTCCTTTTTTCTCCCCCTTGACGCAAAGGAATCGTAAAATTCAGAGCAGGGTCACCGAAAAAATTTAATCCGCCTTTTCTCGATAGGACGCTGCCACGCAGGATGGGATGACTTTGAAGGAACTCCTTTATAAAATGCTCGATACGTCGGTCATAGGAATGAGGGTGAAATAGAATAACTCCTCTCCCTTCCTCCGGGGATACATTGATTTCGATCTCTTCCATGCGTAACAAGGCGGCTAATTCCTCTCGGAGTTCTTGGATGATCTGATTGATTAGAGGATGTGAGACGGGGCAGCGGTCGATCTCCACAATCTTATGGGATCTTTCTTGATAGTAGCCGATCGCTTTTCCCTTGACCTTCAATTGGATTCTGATCCGGTAATCATAAGGCTTAGGCGAAAGCATTATTCTGATGGAAGGGATTTCCTTCAGCCTCCCTAATCTTTGGAGGGTGTCCCGTAAAATCTCTTTTTTTAGCTCCCCTTGGGCCGAATAATCGATGTGTTGCCACTGGCAGCCGCCACAACTCCCAAAGTATGGGCAGGGAGAATCCGCTCTCCAGGGAGAGGGTTCGGCGATCTGGATTAACCGCCCCATCGAGTATTCCTTCTTTTCTTCCACAACCTCGATCCATGCCTTATCGCCGGCTACGGTGTAGGGGACGAAGACCACTTTGCCGTGGATCCGAGCCACTCCATACCCTTTAAATGCTACAGATTCAATCAGAACCTGAACTTTTTTCATCATGGTTATCAATAGCATGGTGGGGAATGATATTCAATGGATTCAAGGAGGGAAGGGGCAGAAGGGGCATGAATAAATTGACATCTTGTCATGATTTTGTTAGTTTTAATCACTTAAACGGAAAGGATGATGGGAGAGGATGCCCTGGTTTAAGAAAGATGAAGAAGGAAAGGAAGGAAAAGAAAAGCGTGAAGAGGTGAAGCCCTCTGACCGGCTTTGGGTGAAATGCAGCTCTTGTAATGAGATCATCTATCGGATGGTCATCGAACGGAATCTTCAAGTTTGCCCCAAGTGCAACTACCATTTTCAGATCCCTGCTCGGAGGAGAATCGATTGCGTCGCAGACCCCGGGACTTTCATCGAATATGATGTGGGTCTTGTTTCTACCGATCCCTTGGAGTTCAAGGATTCGAAGCGTTATCCCTCTCGAGTCAAGGAATCCCAGGAAAAGACAGGACATAAGGATGCCATCATCTGTGGGGAGGCGAGGATTGAAGGCCAGCCAGCGATGATTGGCATTTTTGAATTTAATTTTATGGGCGGAAGTTTGGGGTCGGTGGTGGGAGAGAAGATCACTCGCTTGATCGAACGAGCCATCGAAAAGAAAATGAGCGTGGTTATCTTCTGCGCTTCAGGTGGAGCAAGGATGCAGGAGGGTATCCTCTCTTTAATGCAGATGGCCAAAACCAGTGCGGCCTTGGCGAAACTCCATGAGGCGAACATTCCCTATATCTCGGTGTTGACCGATCCCACCACAGGCGGAGTTACCGCCAGCATCGCCATGTTAGGCGATATCATTATTGCAGAGCCCAAGGCGATGATCGGGTTCGCAGGGCCCAGGGTGATCAAAGATACGATTCGGGCAGAGCTCCCGGAGGGATTCCAGCGAGCGGAATATCTTCTCCAGCATGGGATGGCTGACCTGATCGTGGAGCGTAAGGATCTCCGGCATACGCTCGCCTCCTTATTAGAAATGCTTAAACCAGAGGGCTAAAAGAGAGACCCGTTCCATGGGCCAAGATGCTTATCAAAAGTCGCTGGACTATCTTTACCGTCTCGAAAAATTCGGAATGATCTTCGGACTGACTCAGGTAGAGAGAATCCTCAACGCCATTGGAAATCCCCACAGAGAAATTCAGGCCATCCATATCGGAGGGACAAACGGGAAAGGGTCCACCGCGGCCATGATGCATTCGATTCTGCAGAAAGAAGGCTACCGGGTGGGGCTGTACACCTCCCCTCATCTCATTCGATTTACCGAACGGATCAAGGTGAACGGGAAGGAGATCGAGGAAGAAGAAGTAGCCGCCCTGACCCAATGGATGAGAAAGGAAATAGAATCGGCGGGCATCGTCTCTCCCTTCACCTTTTTCGATTTTACCACAGCCATGGCGCTTCACTATTTTAATCAGAAATTGGTGGATATGGCCATTTTAGAGGTTGGGCTGGGAGGGAGACTTGATTCCACCAATGTGGTCGATCCGCTGATTTCCATCATCACCAATATCGCTAAAGACCATGAGGCCTATCTGGGCAAAACGATCCTGAAGATTGCTAAGGAGAAGGCAGGCATTATTAAGAAGGGAAAACCCTTGATCACAGCGGCCACGCAACCTCAGGTGCTTCATCTCTTTTCAAAGATCTGCCAGGAAAAAGGATCTCCTTATTTTCGCATTGGGAAAGAGTTTCTCTATGCCCGGGCAGAAAATGGGGATTTCGATTATGAAGGGATCAATCGTAAGTTGTGGGGTATCCATCTCAATCTCAAGGGGTTTCATCAGGTCATCAATGCGGCCACGGCGCTTGGGGCGATGGAAGTGTTAGAAGAGTTGGGGTATCGCGTCTCCACGGAGGCTATGGTCGATGGGTTGAAGGAAGTGGATTGGCCAGGAAGATTGGAGATGGTTTCTTCCTCTCCCAGAGTCATCCTCGACGGCGCTCACAATCCAGCCGGGGTTCTTGCTCTGAAGGAGTCATTAAAGAAAGAATTTCAATACCAGCGCCTCATCCTTCTCATTGGAATCATGAAGGACAAAGATATTCAATCCATGCTTCATCTCCTGGCTCCCATGGCTGATACTATCATCCTCACCCAACCCCATACGGAACGCGCCGCTCCCCCCTCGTCGCTCAAAAAGGCATTGGGACAGGATGGGAAAAAAGCGGAGATTGCGGAGGATCTTCAAGAGGCGATCGAGAGAGGCCTCTCCCTGACCCAAGAAGAAGACCTCCTCTGCATTACGGGGTCCCTCTATACCATTGGAGAAGCCAGAGCCTATTTTTATCCCAAGAAGGAATCATGCGAAATCACTGGTTCATTCTGAGCGCCTTCTTTGTCCTCTTCCTCCTCACGGATCCCGCCCCCCTTCAGGCTAAAATGGGGGAGGTGAGTGTGGCGAAAGAGATGAAAATTAAAGGACCTGTGGACATTGAGGCCGATGAACTCATCTACGATAGGGAGACACAAACCTATGAGGCCCATGGACAGGTAGAAGTGAGCCGGGGAGACCTCTCTCTCAAGGCAGATCATGCCCAACTGAATATGGAGACCAAAGAATTGGTCGCTTGGGGAAACGTTTTACTAAGAGAGGGAGAAGATGTGATTGAATGTCAACGCCTGGAAGTCAATGTAGAGACCCGATTGGGAAAGATCCATCAGGCCAAACTCTTCTTGAAGGATCAGAATTTTCATATCACCGGCCGAGAGGTAGAGAAATTAGGAGAAAATCACTATAGGTTACGAGATGGCTCGTTGACGACCTGCGATGCGAAACGGCCGCCCTGGAAATTTACCGTGAAGGAAATAGAAGTGAAAGAGATGGCTTTGGGAGGATGGGGAATAGCCAGAGGGCCCATCTTCTATTTTGAGGATATTCCGGTTCTCTATTTCCCCTGGGGTGCTTTTCCTGTGAGGCAGGATAGACAATCCGGATTCCTCATCCCTCGGGCAGGATATTCTAACAAGTATGGGCCTGAATTGAAGAACGGCTTTTACTGGGCGTTCGCCAAAGATATGGATACCACGTTCTATTTTGATTGGTTAGGAGACAGGGGGTTTAAAGAAGGCCTGGAGTACCGCTATGCTTTCACCCGAGATACGAAAGGGGAAGCCAAGTTTTATTTCATCGATGATCAGGTCTTCAATAAGAACCGATATGCCTTTTTCATAGAACACCAGCAGAAGTTACCCTATGATTTTTACCTCAAAGGGAACATCAATCATGTGAGCGACCACCAGTACCTAAGAGATTTTGACGAAGACCTCCCAAGGGGAGCGAAGATCGATTCGAGGAGTGCAAGACAATTGAGGTCCGTTCTTTTTGGAGGAAAGAACTGGGACCAATTTAGTCTTGTCGCCCAGACGGCCGTCTACGATGATCTGACCCGACCGAGTAATGACGAGACGCTTCAGAAACTTCCTCAGATCAGTTTTCACGCCCATCGCCAGTCCATTTATAAAACTCCTCTTTTTTATGACCTGGCCTCCTCATACAACCACTTCTGGCGCGAGAAGGGCGTCGAAGCACACCGGGGAGATCTCTTTCCCAGAATCTCTTTTCCCGTGAGGCTCCTCAATGTATTGAAGTTTGAGTCGGATGTCGGACTGAGAGAGACTCTCTACAAATCCTATAACGATCCGACCCAGACCTATCATGGATGGGAATCGAGAGAGGCCCTTGAGGCAGGCACGCAGATGTCCACAGAGTTCTATCGGGTCTATGATGCCGAAACCTTCTCGAAGATCTCTCATCTTTACAAGGTGGCCAAATGGATGCACACCATCGAGCCGACTATCGGATATCGCTACAGTCCTCGGGTGAATCAGAATGCCCTCCCCGTTTTCGATGAGGCAGACCGAATTCCCTATACCAATCAGATTGCCTACGGGATCACCCAGCGCCTCGTGGGAAAGCCGGAAAAAGAGGGGATGAGTTCAGGGCCTATCGAGTACGGAAAATTAATGGTCTTCCAGAATTATAGCCTTGGGGATCCTTTCACGGAAGCGGAAGGGAAGAAGCGGTTTTTTTCAAATATTAAAGGAGAACTGTGGTGGAATTTCGGACCCTACCTTTCGGCTAGTTGGGATGGAGAGCTCAATCCTTATCAAGGGAGCTTCGATATAATCAATGTTGCAATGACTGCCAAAGATCAAAGAAACGATGCGGTGGTCGTGCAGTATCGGAACACCAGAAGTACGATTCAAGAGATCAATCTCAATGCCAGAGTGAAGACGATCGCCCCCCTATACCTTTTTGGTTCATTTTACTATAACCTCTTCGAAGGGACGTGGGTTCAGGGCATCTTCGGAGCGGAATATCAGGCCCAGTGCTGGTCAGTTGGCTTTGTCGTTGAAGATATAAACCGATCTCCTGATGGAACGCAGAAAAAAGAACTGAAGTTCAATTTCTATTTCAATCTGCTGAATATCGGTTCGGTTGGGCACAAACCTTATTTTATGGCTTTATAATGAAGCTCCCCGCCCACAGGCCGGGGCTTCCCGGGCACGCAGTGGCGAGAGGGATGCGAGCAAAGGAAATGTCG
>CAZEKS010000047.1:0-10516 GCA_964512795.1 uncultured Syntrophaceae bacterium | reverse complement strand
GGTATGCCATTTACAGAAAAGGGCTCAAGTTCTGGATCTGGATCATGGTCTGCGCAATGCATCTGCCGGACCTGGTCTTTGTCTATCTCTCGCAGGCCATGCCTGACAATTTCTATTTGATCAATCTCGCTGTTGCCGTGGAGCAATTCGGTTACGGCTTTGGCTTTTCGGCCTACACGATGTTCATGATCATGGTGTCGGAGGGGGAGTATAAGACGGTCCACTACTCCATCTCCACGGGGATCATGGCCCTGGGCATGATGGCGCCGGCTATGGCGAGCGGCTGGCTCCAGGAGCAGATGGGTTATCAGAACTTCTTCTTCTGGGTGATGGCTGCAACGATCCCGGGGTTCATCGTGGCGGCGCTGGTGAAGATCGACCCGGAGTTCGGAAAGAAAAAGACGCCGGAATCCATTGACAGCACCCCCTCCCCCCCTCCCCCTTCGAGGGGGAGGGTGAGGGTGGGGGTAGACTGAGGCATTAAATTGAATAAACGACGATTCAAGACAGCCTTCATCCTGGCAGCCGGATTAGGGACGCGGCTTCGGCCTCTGACGGAGCGACTTCCGAAGCCGCTCCTGGAGATCGGAGGACGTCCCATCATCACCTACGCGATGGATCATCTCCTGAAAGTCGGAGTGGATCGCTTCATCGTCAACACCCATCATTTCCCGGAAGTCTATTCAAAAAAATTTCCTGAAAAGCGATGGCGCGGTGTGCCTATTACCTTTCGCCATGAACCAGTACTTCTTGAAACGGCAGGGGGACTGAAAAACATTGGAAATCTCCTGGAAGAGGACGAGGCCATCCTCTGTTACAACGGCGATATAATAACTGATCTTCCCTTGCAGAGGCTCCTAAGGGCCCATGAGCAGAAGCGACCGGAGGTCACCCTTGCCTTACGAAGCAGCGGCCCCCTTCTGAATGTAAACATTAATGAGGCCGGTGAGATCTGCGATCTTCGGAATATCTTGCGAAACCCGGGAACTCAAAGCTGCCTCTTTACCGGCATCTACGCCGTGGAGACATCGATCCTCAGGTATCTCGAAGCCGGCAAAATCGAATCCGTCGTTTCGGCCTTCATCCGAAGAATCGTGGAAAAACCGGGATCGATCCGGGGGATCGTCATCGACGAAGGCGAGTGGCACGACATCGGCTCCGTTGGAGCTTATGAAATGCTAAAGGGAAACAAATAGCTGGAATATTGGAATACTGGAATATTGGGAAAAAATCAGAAGAAAAGTCCTATCATTATTCCATCATTCCACCATTCCACCATTCCATTATTCCATTGGATGCATAGGCGATGCAATCGCAGGAAGACATGATCCGCTTTGCAAGAGAAGCCTTGGGGCTTTCAGCGTCCGTCTCCCTAAAAATTTCTCCTTTAGAGGGGAGAGGCTCGGACCGGACTTTCTTCAGGCTGAAATGGAGCCGCAAGGATTCGGCCATTCTGGTCCATTACGATCCGAAGCGCGTCGAGAACACATACTACGCCGACATTGCGGTATTTCTCCGTGAGATCGATGTCCCGGCGCCCCGGTTGATCCGCCACGATCCGGCTGGCTGTCTCATCGTTATAGAAGACCTCGGAGAAACAGACCTCTGGTCTTTCAGGAAAACCCCCTGGGAAACTCGAAGGGCTCTTTACCAAAAGACGCTTACCATCGTACACAGACTTCATTCCTTCCCCAAAAATAACTTCCCTTCGACCCGGGTGAGGCTCATGGAGGAATTCGGTCCCGATCTCTACCGCTGGGAGCGAGACTACTTCAGGGATCATTTTGTCAGGGATGTTTGCGGGATCAAACTGGGGCCTTCCTTCGAGCGGGAACTCGAGGCAGAGCTTTCAGTTTTGGTAGATCGGCTGACGGGGACGATGCGCTGTCTCGTGCACAGGGATCTCCAGTCCCAGAACGTGATGATCCGTGACGGAGAACCCTTCCTCATCGACTTCCAGGGGATGCGCTTCGGAAGCCCCTTCTACGATCTTGGCTCGCTGCTCTGCGATCCCTATATTCATTTCGAGCGAAGTCGAGAGGTTAACCCTGAGCCTCACGCCGAACGGGTGAATGTTTCCGGCAGTGAGCAGGACGAACTCCTGTCCTTTTATTACGGACTGGCAAAATGGGATCTGGATTGGGCCACCTTTCAGAATAATTTCTGGGAAGCTTCGGCACAGCGCCTTATGCAAGCCCTCGGGGCCTATGGATTTCTGGGCCTTAAGAAAGGGCTAAAAACTTTTCTTGAGCATACTCCTGCCGGACTTCAGAATCTTCAATATGCAGCTTCACAGGCGGCAACCCTCCCCCGCCTCCGGGAGCTCTCCACCGAATGCCGGCGGGCGATTGAACGAAAGTTTCGGAACGTCTTTTACTTATGGCAAGGTTCTGATGGGGAAAAATGATATTGTAAGTTAAGTTCTCTCGCAACCGAGATATTTCAATAAGCCAGTGATATAGTTCCCCCATGTCGGCACCAGTTTATCGATTTCATAGGCGAGCAGAGCGATCTCCCCATTGTGAAATTTATTGTGCACTTCTTCCAACTTCTCATATTTCAAGGGCCACGATATTTTCCCTGATTGATTAATCACATAAAAACTCTTTCGCCTTTCATCAATGTCAACGATCTGCAATAAGTTAAGGCCGTCCGCCGCCCAAAATTTAATTTCTTTATCCTTCATTTCCTTCAATTTTTCCCAGCTAAAAGAGCACTTGGAAAAAATCTCTATGATGTTCCCCATAATCCCCCCTTGGTCTCCCTGGACTCCCTATGGGTAAACCTTCTGCCCCTCTTATGCCTGCATAGACCTTTGATGGCCGTCCACACTCCGAACATTATGATTTTGAAAGGCTCGCTAAAAAATTTTTTAACTTGGCCAAATCGTCTGGAGGGACATCAATAAATTTTACCCCACACCGATAATCCCCCCAACCTTTACCCAAATGGATGTCCTTCCAAACCACCTCAGCCATTACTTCAATGGTATTCAATTCAGCCCCTGAAGAGAGAAAGAGTTTCAACCTTAGATATTGATTGACCTCGATTTCTTCAGGGAAATAAATCAACAACCCACCCTCGCTGATACTGAGACCTCGGCCAGCATGGCCGATGGATGAGTTGATTCGATAATATTCGATCGGTAAATCGACAATAAATCGGGGATATCTTCTTCTTTCAAGATTCACCATTCCCGTTTGGGGTTTCGTTTTCTTTCCTTCCGTTTCCATTGGCGGCTTGGCCTCTTGATAGAAGCCTACTAAATTTATCTGAAGGGGTCAACAGGAATTTATTGTAAAACCTGTGACTTTATGAAAGAAGTTTGATATAATTCCGCCATGACGTTTATCCGAAAGTTGGGCGCGTTATCACTGATGGGTTTGCGAAGAACGGGGCGCTTGGGTCTTTTCCTGGCCAAGACATTTATCTTTGCGGTAACCCCTCCTTTGGAATTTTCACAATTTCTCAAACAGATTCAATTTATCGGATTTCAATCCGCTCTGGTCATCTTCCTGACAGGAGCTTTTTCGGGAATGGTTCTCGGTCTTCAGGGGTATTACACACTGAACCGATTCGGCTCCGCTGCGCTCTTGGGACCGATGGTAGCCCTCTCCCTCATTAAAGAGCTGGGGCCTGTCCTTTCTGCCCTGATGGTTACGGGAAGGGCCGGCTCTGCGATGACCGCTGAAATAGGAATCATGCGAATCACCGAACAGATCGATGCAATTGAGTTGATGGGTCTCAACCCTTTTCGGTATCTTGTCGTTCCAAAATTTCTGGCAGGCATTTTAGCCCTGCCCCTGCTCACTGCCATTTTCGATGTGGTCGGCATTTTCGGAGGCTATCTCATCGGCGTGAAGCTTCTGGGTATCGGTGAAGGAACCTACTTTGGAGAAATGGCGAACTATGTTCGTGTCCAGGACGTCGCAGAGGGAATCTATAAGTCTCTTAGTTTTGGAGTGCTGATTACCTGGGTTTGCTGTTATAAAGGATACTATGTTGGATTCGGGGCCGAGGGCGTCAGCAAGGCAACGACACAAGCGGTCGTCCTCTCATCGGTATTGATCCTCTTCTGGGATTACGTTCTGACTTCTGCCCTGTTTTGAGGACGGTATGATCAAAATGGAAAACCTGTATAAATCTTTTGAAGACCTCAAAGTACTCAAGGACGTATCGCTTCAGGTGGAGAGGGGTGAGATTCTCGCTCTGATCGGAGGAAGCGGTCACGGCAAAACGGTTATCCTGAAACATGTCGCAGGATTGATGAAACCGGATCGGGGGCGCGTTTATATTAACGGAAAGGATGTCTTCCGCCTGAGAAGGGACGAACTCGAACAATTGAGAAGCCAATTGGGTTTTCTCTTCCAAAGCGGTGCGCTGTTCTCCTCCTTAACCGTTTTTGATAATGTGGCCTTCCCTCTGAGAGAAAAGACCCATTTCAGCGAACAGGAAATCAGGGGGAAGGTGCTCACCGCTTTGGAGCAGGTCGGCTTGGGAGGCGCGGAGGACAAGTATCCGGCACAGATCAGCGGAGGGATGATCAAACGGACTGCCCTGGCCCGCTCCCTGGTGAGGCATCCTGAGATCATGCTCTTCGATGAGCCCACCACAGGGCTGGATCCAGTGATTGCCCACACCATTCTCGACCTTATCAAATCGATTCACCAAGATCTTGGGTTTACAGGAATGATTGTCAGCCATGAGTTATCGAGAGTATTTCAGATTGTCCAAAAAGTGGCGATGCTCCATGATGGGGTCATTCTGTTCGTGGGGACACCCGATGAGATCATGGCGTCGAGAGACCCGATTGTCCGGCAATTCATTACGGAAGCTCTAAGCATCCCATCGAGTGCCATGAGGAACTTCTCTCCGGAGGAAAAGCTCGATCAGAAAGGATGAAGAAATTCAGCAATCATGGAGTCAAGGGGAAGCAAGGGGGAAACGATGAAAAAGTTTGATCTTGAACTGGCCGTTGGACTATTTATCATTGCAGGGATCCTCTGCCTGGGCTACCTCTCCGTCAAACTCGGGAAAATGGAGATTCTTGGAGAAAGAGGATATGAAATCTACGGGGTGTTTTCCAATATCGGAGGGCTTAAAGTCGGCTCCTCCATTGAGATCGCAGGAGTCAATGTCGGGCGCGTCAAAAGCATCGTGTTAAATGATTATCAAGCCCATGTCGTCTTGAATTTCCCTAAGGACTTACCCATCCAGGAAGATGCCATCGCTTCCATCAAGACCAGGGGTCTGATCGGGGAAAAGTATATCGAAATTACACCCGGCGGATCAGAGAAGGTCATCAAACCAGGGGGCCGAATTCGGGAAACCCAACCGGCCATCGATATGGAAGAATTGATTTCTAAATTCGTTTTTGGAAAAATTTAGAAGATTTTACCCGGAGGTTCTCATGAGCCCAACCTGTCTTACCCGAGGCATATTATCTCTCTTTTTAGTCGGGGCGATGGCTGTCCCCCTGCTGGCAGCCGACCCGATGGAAGAGATTAAACAGACGACGGACAAGATTCTCTCCATTGTTACCAATCCGGCTTTAAAAACGCCCTCCAAGACTGAAGAGAGGGAAAAACTCCTGCACCAGGCAGTCTACGAGCGATTCGATTGGGGAGAGGTGGCCCGCCGATCTCTGGCAACCCATTGGGCGAAGAGAACGGCCGAGGAAAGGAAAGAGTTCGTCCATCTCTTTTCGGAATTGCTGGAGCGAACGTACATGAAAAAAGTGGAAGGCTTTTCCGGAGAGAAGGTTCTCTTCGAGGGGGAGACCAAAGAAGGAAATTATGCCATAGTCAAAGTCAAGATCGTCACCAAAAAGGATAAAGACATCCCCGTAGAGTACCGCCTCAAGAAAGAGGGAAATAACTGGTTTATCTATGATGTCTCGATTGAGGGCGTGAGCCTGGTCAACAATTACCGGACACAATTTAACAGCATCCTATTGCAATCCTCTTATGAAGATTTGGTCAAAAGATTGAGGGAGAAGGCCGAGCTAAAGTGAGGCTTCGATGGATGGGTTTGTGAGTGAAACGAGAGGGGAAAGACATCCTCATTTTAGAGCAGAGGTAAAGTGATGAAGAGGGTTTGCTGGATCTGTTTTTTTCCATTGCTATATCTCATCATGCTTCCCGGTCCATGCACTGGATCTCCTCCTCCTGAGGCTCCCGTTTCAATGTCGTCTTTGGACGAAGCTGGCGTAGTGGTAATAGCCATGAAACCTCCTGAACCTTTCAGTGAGGCCAAACCCTTAGAATCTTCTCATCCCGTTGGGCCTTTCTTTTCTGCCAACCAGGAAGATGAGCCGACTCAGACCACCGATGAAAATACACCCTCAAAACCTTCCGAACTTGAAGAACCTGTGGGAGGCATTGCTGATCCTCTTGAGCCTGTGAATCGCGCCTTTTTCCATTTTAATGACAAACTTTATTTCTGGGTTCTCAAACCCATTGCCACCGGATATAAGGCCGTCATTCCCGAGGACGGAAGAGTGGGGGTCCAGAATTTTTTCTCCAATCTAACGACCCCTGTCCGCCTGGTCAACTGCCTGCTCCAAGCCAAATTGAAGGGTGCGGGCAATGAAGCCGTCCGTTTTCTCCTGAACACAACCCTCGGTATGGCTGGTTTTTTAGACCCGGCCAAAACAGAATTAAAAATTGGAAAACAGGAAGCGGATTTTGGCCAAACCCTGGGAGTCTGGGGAATTGGACCGGCTTTCTATATCAATTGGCCCATACTGGGCCCATCGACTTTGCGCGAAACGGTGGGGTATGTGGGAGACGTCTTCCTTGATCCTCGAACCTATCTACCTAACCGGCCGATCTTCTATGTGGTGAGGCCCATTGAACTCGTGAATAACACTTCCCTGACGCTTGGCGAATACGAGAATCTAAAAAAGGCAGCCCTCGATCCTTACATTGCTTTGAGAGAGGCCTACCACCAATACCGGCAGAATAAAATTAAAAAATGAAGGAAGATCTTCACAGCCTTTCCTTTATGGCGTCTTATGGGACAAGCAGGTTATATCCCGTTAAGCGCGCCACCATAGCCAGAGATCTCTGCGCGGCGCAGTAATTTCGAGCGATGCGAACCAAAGTAAAAAGTTCTCCCGGGTGTCCGGCTAATCCCTGAATCAGCTTTAAGCAGCTCAATCGGCCGAACTCATCAACGGCGTTCAGAGAGCTATCCGGAATGGTAGTGTCCGCCGAATCAGCAATGGCCCGCACCACCATGAAGGGAACCCGCGCTTCCTGAGCCACCGTCGCCACTGCTGCACTCTCCATATCCACCCCAATCGCACCTGTTCGGTGAAACAAGACCGCTTTTTCTGCAGGAGTGCATACGACGGTTGCACTCTCGACCAGTGGCTCGGTATGGAAGTCAACATGCCCTTTCAGTCGATTGCACAAACGCTGATGCCAAGACGTCTCAACGTGATAAAGGGATTGATCGGATGCAATAACGGTTTTTGGAAGGATCAGGTTGCCCGGGAAGAGCTTGGGAGCAAGTCCACCGGCGCTTCCCCAGCTGAGCAGGGCTGTGGCCCCATTTTCCAACAGGGTTCTGGAAGCCAAGGCAGCCCGCCTTGGCCCCATGCCCGAAACCTTCAGCATGGCCCCGTCTGAGAGGTGAATCAATCCACCGTTTGCAATAGGCTGCCTCGCCAAGCTCCGGGCCTCGGCAGGGACTGCCACGACGATGCCTAAGTGACTCAAACCGATTTCTTACTCCGCAGGTTACGATAGCGCGCCAGAGCCCATAAAGGAAAGTATTTCGCGTACCCGTGGTACTTCAGATAGAAGACCCGTGGAAAACCGGGTGCATTAAACCACTCATCCTTCCATAAACCATCGGCCTGCTGTGTCCGCATGAGGTACTCGGCGCCCCGGCGTAATTGAAATGAATCGACCTCCCCCGCAGCCATCAGACCGAGCATTGACCAGGCCGTATGGAATGGGGTGCTGGCGTAACCTCGTCCCGCCCGCTCTGGATAAAAATAGGTGTCGCAGTCCTCACCCCAGCCGCCATCAGGCCGCTGCACACTTTTTATCCAAGTGACGGCACGATGAATGTGTGCCTGATCTCGGCGATGACCTGCCTTTTCAAGAGCAACGAGCGCTGACCATGTGCCGTAGATATAATTGGCACCCCAGCGACCGAACCAGGAACCGTTTTCCTCCTGTTCCTTCCGCAGATAATCAAGGCATGCCTCGAGCTCGCGGTCACGATGGCCGAGTTGAGCCAACAGGGTTGCACAGCGAGCACTCACATCGCTGGTCGGAGGATCGAGGAGGGATTGGTGATCCGCAAACGGGATTTCATTGAGATAATAATAGGCATTGTCAGCATCGTACGCAGCGAACCCCCCGTTTCTTGACTGCATGCCGCAAATCCAATCGACTGCGCGTTGGATCGATTTGTCGTAGCGCTTTGGGTCAGTCTGAGCCATTGCCCAGGCGACCACAGAGGTGTCGTCAAGATCGGGATAGTATGAATTGCTAAACTGAAAAGCCCACCCACCGCCCTTAAGGTGCGGGTGGTTTTCACGCCAATCACCCCGTCCATTGAGCAGTTGTCGATCTTTGAGCCAGTCCAAACCACGTAGGATATTTTCTTCGGCCATACCACTGGCTTCTTCCTGTAGCGCCAAGCAGGAGAGGGCAGTATCCCATACCGGGGATACACATGGCTGACAATAGGCTCTTTCCTCGTCGATGACAAGGAGCTTCTTTAACGCTTCCTGGGTAGTCACCCGGTAACGGTGGTCAGAAGGATATCCCAGGCAAGCCAGAGCCTCATGGGCATTGACCATCGCCGGAAAGATCCCACCCAGACCATCGATACCGTTGAGTCGTTCGGTGAACCACTTCTCCGCTTTTTCCACTGCTCGCCATCGAATTCTCTTTGGAATAAAATGTTCAACAAGACGCCCTACCCTGTCGAGCCACAGGAAGACACGGTTCAGGCGAGAGCGAACGGGAAAGTAATGTTTTTCTTTCTCCGGCGGAGTGGTGAAGAGCTCGCGTATGTGGATCTGTTTGGGATTTTTCGCCCTTGGCTTTAAACTGCATAAAATAGATAACGGAATCGCTACGGTTCGCGACCAGTAAGAGACCTTGCTAATGTGGAAAGGGAACCAGCGGGGCAAGAGCATGATTTCAACAGGTATAAAGGGGACGCCTCGCCAAAGAATCTGGCCAAAGAGTGCAAGGGTGATGCGAGTGAATACGTTTGATCGGGCTGCGCCACCATGGGACAAGATGGCATCACGGGCTTTCTCCATGTGGGGGGCATCAGGGCTATCCCCAGCCAATTTCAAAGCATAGTAAGCTTTTACGGAACAGCTCATGTCGAACTGACCACCATAAAATAGCGGCCAGCCCCCGTGATCAGCCTGGCGTTCGCGGAGATAAACGGCTATTTTGGCCTGAAGATTTTCGTCGATTTCATCCATGTAATGCATCATCAAGATGTATTCGGCGGAAATCGTGCAGTCGGCCTCTAACTCAAGGCACCAGTAGCCATCCGGATGCTGAAGAGCGAACAGAGCCTCGCGAGCCCGCAAGATGGCCTGCTCGAGCTTCTCCTTGAAAAGAGAGTCTGCCAGGTAGGAAGCTTCTTCGTTTTTTTCGTAATTCAATTGAGGAGACATAAGTTCGATGGCATTGAATTGACTTTATAATAAAATTACCACGCCATTCGCCACAATGCAACTCAAAAATGATCGTCTCCGTACTCCCTCAGTCATGGGTAATGATGGGTTATGAAGTTATCCCTTTTTCTCGTAGCGTCGGCATTTATTGCCGACGGATTCCGCTACAATTATTATAAAAATTCCTCCTGTAGCTGAGGAAGTACACATCTTATCTTGATCTTCTTCGGTGATTGTTGTAGGAATAGCTTAAACCGAAAAATAGACATTGAAAAAGAAAAACACCAAAAACTCCCCTCCTCTCGGTTTCGAGTCGCAACGACTGGCGGGAGGGGATTAAGGGGAGGGGAATAAAAAGGGAGAGGGGGAACTGGATCGAGTCAATGTCTATTTTTGGGTTAAACCTTTTTATATCAATCGTTATCTTCAAACGACTCGAATCTTGGCGTTGACAAAGCTGCGAAAGGAATGGACCGCCAAAAGCTTGGCTGATGGGAGATCGAGCCAGGGGGCCTTGGAACCTGCCATGAGTTGGTGAAAAAGATGAAGATGTTGGGTCTCTTGACACTCATTATTTTAACGATGCACATAGCGATGCCCTGCCCTTCCGCCGGCGATCGGGGGGCCATCGAGGTGGTTGAAAAGCTTCACGCAACGCTTTTAGCTGTAATGAAGGAGGGCGATCAGATCGGTTACCCAGGTCGGTACGACCAGCTGGCGCCGGTGATTAAGGCAAGTTTCGACATGCCCTTCATCTCAAAAACAGTGTTAGGTAAATACTGGGAGACTTTCAATAACGGGCAGCGATCAAGATTTGTTGAGGCATTCACCCAGATGAGCATTGCCACGTATGCA
>CAZEKS010000046.1:0-10636 GCA_964512795.1 uncultured Syntrophaceae bacterium | reverse complement strand
TGTCCCAAAAGATATTTGTATCGCTTATTCGTCTCCTCGGGCGTGGCAAATCCTGAATACTGGCGCATGGTCCAGAGACGCCCCCGGTACATGGTGGGCTGGACGCCTCGTGTGAATGGGAACTCTCCGGGAAACCCCAACTCACCGGAGTAATCCGAATCAGAGACATCCAGGGGAGTATAGAGGCGTTTTAATTCAATATGGGAAGTGGTTTTGAAAGAAGGCTCTCGTTCGGATGATTTAGAGATGGCTTTATTCAGGGTGGTTTTTTCCCATCGTTCAAATTCATCTCTGACGTTCTTAAACATCATTCACTCCATCAAAATCCCCCCCCCTTTAGCAAAGGGGGGGGAGAGGGGGGATTACAGCGGTATATTTCCATGTTTGCGCCAGGGGTTGGTGTCGACTTTGGTCTTCAAAACATCCAGAGCCTGGATGATCTTGGGGCGGGTTTCCTCGGGTTCGATGATCTCATCCACATACCCTAATTCCGCCGCCTTATAAGGACTGGCAAATTTCTCATGATATTCGCCAACCAACTGTTGGCGCGTCTCTTTTAGATCTTTCGCCTCTTTGATTTCGTTTCGGAAGATGATATTGACCGCTCCCTCTGCACCCATCACTGCAATTTCGGCAGTGGGGTAACAGTAATTGATATCTCCCCGGATATGTTTACTCGACATCACATCATAGGCTCCCCCGTAACCTTTACGGGTGATGATCGTAATTTTTGGAACAGTCGCTTCACAAAATGCGTAAAGGAGTTTAGATCCGTGTCGAATGATTCCTCTTTCCTCCATATCCATCCCAGGAAGGAAACCCGGGACATCGACGAAGGTAATTAAAGGGATGTTAAAGCAGTCACAGAAACGAACAAATCGGCCGGCCTTTACCGAAGAGTCCGGGTCAAGGGAGCCTGCGAGCCAACTGGGTTGATTGGCGGTAATTCCTACGGGCACCCCGTTATAACGGGCAAAGCCGACGATGATGTTCTTGGCCCAATCCTTCTGCACTTCAAAAAAATAACCATGATCCACAGTCGGGAGGATCACTTTTCTCATGTCGTAGGCCTTTTTGGAATCCTCGGGTACCGCCGTCTTCAACGATTCGTCCATTCGGTGGGGGTCATCTGAACATTCGATGACGGGTGGTTTCTCCCGATTATTTTGTGGAAAGAATCGGAGCAACTCCTTGATGAGGCGGATGGTATCCTCGTCATTCTCTCCGGCAAAATGGGCTACGCCGCTTTTTTCCATATGGACCCTTGCCCCGCCTAATAATTCGGAGGTGATAGGCTTTCCATTTGGGGTCGCTGTTTTACCCAGGGCTGCCCGGATGACATCAGGGCCCGTAATATGCATATAGCTTGTCTTTTTGGTCATTAAGATGAAATCGGTCATGGCAGGGGAATAGACCGCCCCCCCGGCACAGGGGCCCATGATGGCTGAGATTTGCGGGATGACACCCGAAGCAAGGACATTTCTCAGAAAAATATAAGCATAGCCAGCGAGGCTCTCTATACCTTCTTGAATTCTTGCCCCTCCGGAATCGTTTAGGCCGATCACCGGGGCTCCTGTCCTCATGGCGAGGTCCATCACCTTACAGATCTTTTCAGCGAAAGCCATCCCCAGAGCACCGCCGAATACAGTGAAATCTTGAGAAAACACATAGACCAGGCGACCCTCAATCTTTCCATAACCTGTGACCACCCCATCCCCAAAAAACTTCTTCTTCTCCATGCCAAAATCGGTACAGTGATGGGTGACGAAACGGTCCAGTTCAACAAAAGTCCCGGGATCAAAAAGAAGATCGATGCGTTCCCGGGCGGTCAGTTTTCCATCTTGATGTTGTTTATCGATTCTTTCCTGACCCCCACCGAGCTGGGCCTCCGCTCTCCTCTTCTCCAACTCCTTTCGTATGGTTTCAATAGATTTCATGAAGGTTTCCCCCTTCTCCTCTCGTGTCCGTGTCCGTGATTCGTGATCCGTAAAATTGAATTCTTATTTCTTCTCATCGTGGACAATGACCAATGTTTCATTTTTCATTTTACAATGATAATTAGTCAATTCGCTGGCTATGACCTTTTCCGCCAAAGAGTAAGGGTCTGTCCGGCGATTCATCAGGTCATCGATAATCTTTTCCCATTCTCCCTCTTTTTCTATTTGCTCAATAAAATGGGACATCACCTCGGTCTCAAGGATTTCCAAGAAGGTTGTCTTGGTCCTTTTTTTTAACTTTTTTTCCAAACCCTGACTCTGTTCCAAAGCCTGCTTATGACGATAGATTCCATCAACCAGTTCAGAAATCCCTTTCCCCAAAATCGCCTCTGTTTTAACTATGAGGGGTTCCCAGCCATCCTCTCTCCTCCGGCCCATTTCGAGAACCATTCGGAGATCTCGTTCAATCTTATCCGCGCCTTCGCGATCGCATTTATTAACGACAAAGAGATCTCCGATTTCAATGATACCTGCTTTGATTGCCTGGATATCGTCTCCTAATCCGGGGACAAGGACAACAATGGAGGTATGGGCCGTATTGACAATCTCTACTTCATCCTGTCCTACGCCAACTGTTTCGACCAGGAGGATATCCTTTCCCATCGCATCCATCACATTGATAATATCTTGGGTGGACCGGGAGAGCCCACCGAGACATCCACGAGTCGCCAGGGAGCGAATGAATACCCCTTCATCGGTGGCGTGGCGTTGCATCCGAATTCGATCACCGAGGATCGCCCCTCCGGAAAAAGGACTGGTGGGATCGACGGCGACAATCCCAACGCTTTTCCCTTCCTTACGAAAGAGGTCCACCATCTTATCCACCAGGGTGGATTTACCGGAACCCGGAGGACCTGTGATCCCGATGATATACGCTCTTCCTGTCCTGGGATAAAGTTCTTTCAGCGATTCGAGGGCGCTGGGGATGCGATCATCAATATCCCTCATCAGCCTGGAAGCAGCCCGAATATCCCCGTCCAAAATGCGTTTGGCTAAAGTCATCGTGTCAACAAAATATCAGAACTAAGGAGAAGAGGCAATAGATAAATTAAAAGTTGAGAATGAAGAAGTGAGAGTTAAGAGTTTAGAGCTAAAAACTAAGGATTTTAATTCATAACTGCTAATTCGCAATTCATAACTCATAACTCTTAACTTTATAGAGCTTTTCCTGGGACTCCAATGTGCCGGGCGATGACAATCCTTTGGACTTCTGAAGTCCCTTCTCCTATGTCCAGGAGTTTCTGGTTTCGATAATGGCGCTCGACGGCATACTCCTTCATCAAACCATATCCGCCATGGAGTTGGACGGCCTGGTTGGCTACCCGATGGTACATCTCGGAACAGAACATCTTTGCCATCGCCGATTCTTTCGAGAAAGGTCGGTGCTGCTCACACAGCCAGCAGGCCTTATAAAGGAGCAGTCTCGCCAGTTCAACCTCTGTGGCCATGTCTGCCAGTTTAAAGGAATTGACCTGGAAGGAACCGATCGGCCTTCCGAATTGCTCCCGTTCACTGGCATATTTGAGCGCCAATTCAAAAGCATCCTGGGCGCCACCTAAACCCATGGCGGCGATGCTAAGTCTTCCGCCGTCAAGGGTAGCAAGCATCTGATGAAAACCATCTCCACGCCGACCGAGAAGATTCTCCTTGGGAACTTTGCAATCGGTGAAATAGAGTTCTCCCGTATTGGAAGACCTCCAGACCATTTTCCCATGCATGGTCTTTGTTGTGAAGCCCGGCGTTCCGTTCGGAAGCAGGATGCAAGAGAGTTCGGCCCTTCCATCTTCTCTTTTTCCTGTTACGGCCTGAACCGCACAGACCTTGCTGATATCGGTCGTAGAATTGGTAATAAAGATTTTCGAGCCATTGATGACCCAATGGTCTCCTTCCGGAACCGCATTCGTTTTGGAAGCCCCAGCATCCGAGCCAGCATTCGGTTCGGTCAAGCCAAAGGAGGAAAGGGCTTTTCCAGAACAGAGATCAGGAAGCCACTCTTTCTTCTGCTCTTCGTTCCCGTAGTAATAGATGGGTGAAATTCCTAAGGAGTTTCCAGCGGCAAGGGTGGCCGCTTGGGATCCATCTATTCTTGCAATCTCTTCTACAGAAATGATGTAGGAGACATAACCCACATTGCTTCCACCGTATTCCTCAGGAACGAAGGGACCAAAAAGGCCAAGGTCTCCCATCCGTTTGGTCAACGTGTAGGAGAATTCTTCTTTGTCATCCAGTTCCTGAGCAATGGGAGCAATCTCCTTTTCAGCGAAGTTTCGGACCATCTTTCGAAGCATTTGTTGCTCATCGTTCAAATCAAAATCGAGTGGCATACAGACCTCCAAAAGAAGGGTTCAAGGGGTCAAGGGTTCTTGGGTTCTAGTGTTTATTAAGCTATTAAACATTTTTTTGTTTTAAATGCGGTCCGCTTGAACCCTTGAATCCTCGAATCCTTGAACCCTAAAATCTATTTATTCTTCATAAGGTACCCAGTAATAATCGAGCACCGTATGGGTGGGGGTTTTTGTTCTGAATTCCGCCTTGACTTTCATCCCAATAGAGGGTTTTCCATATAACAAAAAACTTTTCGGGATTGTAGCTAAACCAGGAATCTCTACATCGACTTGCCAGTAGGGAGTGGAAAGCTCGATGCCAGTTCCGGCATAGACGACTTCAGTAAAGCTATAGATCTTGCCGATCACCGGATTGGCTAAAGGCTTCCAGGTCATTTCGGTATGGCAGTCTGGGCAATGAGCCCGGGGCGGGATCCAGAGACGTTTTTCTGGGCAGTTCTTGTTTGGACAATGGGTGGCTCGCAATTCTCCTTTCCCGAGGCCTTCGAAAAAAGGAGATAGCATGCCATAAGTATGGACATGGGTGAGCGATCGAGGCCATTCAATGACGGTGGCTGGATCTTTCTGCCGTATTTTAGTCACCTGACCAATAAATTTTATCTGGTCTTTCCCTTTTGTCTGAACCTTTTTCTTTGTCCGGGTTTTTTTCTTTGTGTGAACCTTTTTCGCTGTCTGTCGCTTTTTCTTTACCATCGGGTTTTTCCTCCTTTACCCTGTACCATTGAAGCCACGCCTTATAAGCCGGGGTAAGGTACGATTCTGTAAGAACACTTCAAGCGGGGACCCTGCCTTCAGGAAAATGGACAGGGTTTACCAGCTCTTTCTAAGAATGCCAACGGTTACATGGGAACCCACACCTGCGTGAGAAACCCACAGGGCTTGTTTGCCATTTTCGGGGATTTGCAGGCTCTGCCAATCCTTGGGTTTCTCTTTTCCCCACTTTTTCCAGATCTTGGGATCTCCATGGAATTTGTCGTACTTCTGCTGTAATTGCCACAGGCATTCGGCGGCCTGGAAGATACCTGTCGCCCCTACCGCGTGCATCGTTCCAATCAGTCCCCCTGACAAGTTGGAAGGACATTTTCCAGGTTTCCCTGTATTCGGATTGATGTAATAGGCATCTCCGGACTCAATATAATCTTGCTCCTGACCATAGGGCCTGAGCCCGATATCCCCGTAAGTCTGTAGATCACTTATGGTGAAGGCATCGTGAAGCTCAACGAGGTCCAAATCCTCTATGGGATTTTGAATACCCGCCATACGATAGACCAGCCAGGCTGCAAATCGGGACGCTAAGAAACTCTCAAATCCTGGATAACGGGCTCCCTCTTTACCATAGAGGTCTTTGTACATTCCTGGAGTTTCATGTGGGAGGAGTGGCACTTCCATGTGCCGGCGATCAGCCACCCGTAACGTATGAGTTCCGCCACAGATGAATAGTTCACAGGGATGGTCAGTTAACTTGTAAGCTGTTTCTTCATCACAAACCAGTACACAAGCTGCCCCAGCGCTCATGGCGCAGCATTCAAGGAATCGGAGCGGATAGGCAGACATGGGGCTGGCCAGGACTTCCTCAACCGTATATTTCCCTGGCTGTTGCGCATAGGGAGAAGAACAGGCGTAGAGGTGGTTTTTAACAGCGATTTTTGCCCGGGTGACTTCGGATACGTTAAAGGTCTCGGCAAAACGGTTCGCCATGGGGGCATAGTAAGAGGAATAGATCCGGCCCAGCCGGGTTTCAAAATCCTTGCAGGCCGCTGTGGCAATATAATAGTTACCAGTCCGGGTGTCCACTTCGTCCATACGCTCCCAGCCCGCAGCGAGAGCCACGTTGGCATAACCCGAAGCCACGACCATAGCGGCAGCAAGGACGGTTGAACCTCCGGTAGCCCCTCCTGTCTTGATACCTAAATTATGAAGAGGCTCCAGCCCAAAATAGTCATGAATCTTAGCCTCACAGAGCAGTTGGTCTTGGAAGTGGTCGGCGAACTCACCATAGGCGGCAAAGTTGATCAGCCCCTTGACCTCCAAAGGGTCCATTTTCAAGTCGTTATCCTCCAGCATATTCTTGAAAGCCATCATAGCCAGCTCTTCCAGTTTATATTCCGGGAAATATTTTTTATAGGCCGTTGTTCCTCCGGCCACGATAAAGACCTTTCGGTTCCATTTAGGAATCCTTAAATTCCCTTCTTTAAATGTGATCATTCTCGTTCCTCCTGAATTTGAACTTTTGACGATGGACTACGAACGATGGACGATAAACTTAAGGCCTTCACTTCCCTCCCTATTTTAAGTTCGGAGTTCGGAGTTTTGAGTTCAGAGGTGCAAAACTAAACCCTCCGGACTGTTCACCCCGGACTATTTATTTACGGGGTTTGATATTCTCCCGGACCCAGTTTACGGCTTCTTCAATCGAAGTTCCAGGAGTGAAAATCCCTTTCACTCCTGCTTGAGTGAGGGGAGATAGGTCCTCTTCTGGGACAATTCCCCCTCCGAAGACGATGATATCGTCTGCCCCTTTTTCCTTAAGCAGTTCAATCACTCTCGGGAAAAGATAGTCATGGGCCCCGGCCAGGCTGGATAGTCCGATTGCATCCACATCTTCCTGGATGGCAGCCGACACGATCTGCTCGGGCGTCTGATGGAGTCCTGTATAGATCACCTCAAAACCGGCGTCCCGGAAACCCCTTGCAATCACTTTTGCTCCCCGATCGTGTCCATCCAGGCCGGGTTTGGCAATCAAAATTCGAATCTTCCGTTCCGGACTCATTTTTTTTCTCCCCACACAACCCCCACCCTCCCCCTTTCTAAGGGGGAGGGTGGGGGAGGGGGTTAGAAATAGCCAGGATCTGAATATCGGCCAAAGACATCTCTCCACACATCGCAGATTTCCTGGATGGTGGCATATCCCCTCACCGCATTGATAATATGAGGCATGAGGTTTTCTCCATTTTGGGAAGCTTTTCGAATTTCTTGAAGGAGTTCTTTCACTTTTTGATTATTTCGCGTCTGCTTCACCTCACGGAGCCGTCTCAATTGTCTTTCTTCAATCTCTGGTTTCATCCTCCAGATCGTAATGGGGGGATGCTCTGTCGCATACTTATTGACACCGACAATGGTCTTTTCTTTTGAGTCAACTTGTCGCTGGAACTTATAAGCAGAATCAGCGATTTCAGATTGGGGATACCCTCTCTCAATGGCTGCCACCATTCCTCCCATTTCGTCAATCTTACGGATATATTCCCAGGCCTGCTCTTCAATTTGATGGGTAAGGGCCTCGACAAAATAAGAACCCGCCAGGGGATCAATGGTATTCGCCACACCGGTTTCCTCTGCGAGGATCTGCTGTGTCCGCAAGGCAATTGTGGCAGCCTCCTCCGTGGGGATCGCATAGGTTTCATCCAAAGAATTGGTGTGGAGGGAATTGGTTCCACCCAGTACGGCAGCCAATGCTTCATAGGCAGTGCGGATGACATTGTTATAAGGTTGTTGCGCCGTCAAAGAACAGCCAGCGGTTTGAGTGTGGAAGCGGAGCATCCAAGAGCGTGGATTTTTTGCCATGAAACGCTCACGCATGATCTTCGCCCAAATCCTCCGGGCCGTTCTGAATTTGGCAATCTCTTCAAAAAAATCAATATGAGAATCAAAAAAGAAGGAAAGCCTGGGAGCAAAATCATCTACATTGAGTCCTCTTTCCATCGCTGCCTCAACATAGGCAATCCCATCGGCCAGGGTGAAGGCAAGCTCTTGAACGGCTGTTGCCCCGGCTTCACGAATATGATAGCCACTAATACTGATCGTATTCCAGCGGGGGACTTCTTTGGTGCAGTATTCAACGGTATCTACGATGATCCGGAGAGAGGGTTTGGGAGGAAGCATGAAGGTTTTCTGAGCAATGAATTCCTTCAGCATGTCATTCTGGATGGTCCCTCCAATTTGCTTCTTGCTGATCCCTTGCTTCTCGGCCACGACCATATACATAGCCAGCAGGATGGAAGCAGGGGGGTTGATGGTCATGGAGGTGGTGACCTTATCCAGGGGGATCCCTTCAAAGAGAATTTCCATATCTTTGAGCGTGTCAACCGCCACACCGCACTTCCCAATTTCCCCTCTTGACATCGGAGCGTCACTGTCATAGCCCATGAGCGTAGGATAATGAAAGGCGATGGAAAGACCGGTTTCCCCATGAGCCAACAGATAATGGAAACGCTTGTTCGTCTCCTCCGGTCCTCCCAAGCCCGAGAACATTCGCATGGTCCAGAGCCTTCCCCGATACATGGAGGGTTGAACCCCTCGGGTGAAGGGATAGACGCCTGGGAAACCAATCTCTCTGGAATAGTCAATGTCTTTGGTATCTTCCGGAGTGTAAAGACCTTTGATTTCCAGATCGGAGACAGTGGTAAACCGCGGGAGACGTTCTGGCATCTCGCAGAGGATTTTCGACAAATCCTCTTTCCACCTTTTCTTCTCCTCTTCGACCCTTTTCAGTTTGTCTTCTTTGAACATGCAGTTACCCCCTACCTTGAAAAAGATCAGTTAACAGTGGAAAATGGGCATTGCAAAATTAGCATTTCGAAATGATAATTTTTCATTGCTAAATTTGCATTTTGCATTGGCCTGTTAAATTTCGACGCCTTTGCGAGCCAAGACTCCGTTTTTATAGTAGTGTTTTTGTTCTACCATTTCAGTGACCAAATCAGCTTTTTCCAATATTTCAGGTCTGGCGTTTCTCCCGGTTAGAATGAGTTCAACTCCGCTGGGCTTGGTATCAAGGAGGTGAAGGAGGTCAGTGAGAGGGATCAATCCGTAATCGATGGCCACATTGATCTCGTCGAGGATGATGATGTCGTAGTCTTCATCGGCAATCGCTTTTTTTGCCAAAACAAATCCATCCTGAGCCATTCTTATGTCAATGGGATCCGGGTTCGTTTTTGAGACAAAAGTCTCCCGGCCCATCTGTTTGATCGTCAAGTACGGGGAGAGCTTTTTGGAAGATTCCAATTCACCATAGTTGATATTTCCTTTCATGAATTGGATGACCAGGACCTTCAAGCCATGGCCGACCGCCCTCAGGGCAACCCCCAAAGCGGCAGTGGTCTTTCCTTTTCCATTCCCGGTATAGACCTGGATGAGACCTTTTTCCATAGAAACGATGAAAGATAAACTATAATCTATAAACGATAAACTATAAACAATGAACTATGAACAATGAAGTATTAACTCCGAACTCACCCCCACCCTCACCTTCCCCCCTTGTGGGGGAGGGTGAGGGTGGGGGGCTAACAGACTTCTTTGATCTCGGCGATGATCTGTTCGGTCTTGAAGTGCCTCAGACTGATGGCACCTGAGGGGCAAGTGGCATTGCAGGCCCCGCATCCCTTACAGAGGGCCTCGTTGACCGTCATGACCTTTCGATAAGGGTCGAGTTTCAGAGCCCGAAATTCACAGACCTGTTCACAGAGACCGCAGCCGGCACAGAAGGAGACGTCCACCACCGATGTGATCGGCTCGATCTTGACTCTTCCTGCAAAGAGAGGAATGGTTGCGCGGGAGGCTGTTCCATGGGCTTGTGATAGGGTATCGGAAATATCTTTTGGCCCTTGACAGGTTCCAGCCAAAAAGATTCCATCCGTGGCCGTATCAAGAGGCCTTAACTTGGGATGGGCTTCTAAATAGAAACGATCCGGACTTTGGGAAAGTTTAAGAAGGCTCCGAACGCGATTTGCGTCATTTCGCTGCGTGAGGCCTGCGGCCAAGACAACCAGATCCGCCTCTTCCTCGTAGGGTTCCCCCAAGAGTTCGTCATCTGCCTTGACAATCAATTTCCCGGATCGTTGATAAATCTCGGATGGAATTCCCTTTCTGTAGAGAACACCTTTTCTCTGCACTTCATCATAGAACTGTTCATGCCCTTTTCCGAAGGCTCTTATATCGATATAGCAAATGGTGACCCGGGTATCAGGAATTCGATCTTTGATGAGAGATGCCTGCTTGGCTGTAAACATACAACAGACTCTGGAGCAATATTCATTGCCCACCGTTTTATCTCTCGACCCAACGCATTGGATGAATACGATATTTTTCGGCTCCTTGCCGTTGATCTCAATTTTCCCTTGAGTGGGCCCACTTGCAGAGAGCAACCTTTCAAACTCAAGGCCCGTCAACACATTTTTGTAAAGCCCATATCCAAACTCAGGTTTTAGTCTGGGATCGAAGGGGTCATAACCCGTGGCCACGATGATCGTCCCTATGTCGAACTGGTATTCAACCCCAACCTGTTCAAACTCAACCGCT
>CAZEKS010000045.1:0-10705 GCA_964512795.1 uncultured Syntrophaceae bacterium | reverse complement strand
CTCTTACGGTAGGAATAGTTTTTTCTCTTGACAGGTGCCTTTTAATGGGTGACACCGATGTCCCGCGGCTTAGAGAAAAAAAGGCGGAAGATATCCTCGTTTTTGGAGGGGGAATCATCCCGGCCGATGATATTCCAGGGCTGAAAAAAGCTGGGATCCGGGAGATCTTTCAACCCGGTGCCTCGACAGAAGACATTATTAAATACATTAAAGAAAATGTTAAAACCGCATGAATGACCCCCTCACCACTTCCCTCTCCCCTGTGGGGAGAGGGAAGTGGTGAGGGGAGGAGAATCCCGATGCTTAAAAAAATTAATCACATTGCGATTGCTGTGAACAACATCGAAGAGGCAGCCAAGTTCTACCAGAACGTCTTAGGCCTCAACCTCTCAGGGGTTGAAGTGGTAACTGCCCAGAAGACGAGGATAGGATTTCTTAAGATTGGGGAGTCCAATATTGAATTGGTCCAGCCTGCCGAACCGGATTCTCCTCTTGTAAAATTCTTGGAGACAAAAGGCCAGGGAATCCACCACATCTGTTTTGAAGTCGATGATGTCGAAGCAGAGGTGAAGGCCTATCTCAAGAAAGGAGCGACGTTGATTGATCAGAAACCCAGGCCAGGGGCTCACAACACCAAGGTGGCCTTCATCCATCCAAAATCCTCAAGTGGTGTCCTCATCGAACTCTGTGAACTTCCAAAAGAACATTAAATATTTTTAGATTTTCAACAAGGTGTCCGGGATCCTTCTTTATGAATTTGGAGGCCACCTTTCATCCAAAACATGTTCAGCTCTAAAAATTATGGAGAGAGAAGAAAGATTAGGATGCTTGTGGCTCAATAACATGCTGCCTAAAGTCCTTCGGCGTACATTTCTCAATTTTCTTAAAGACCTTTGTAAAATAACTCTGGTCAGGAAAGCCTACCTCAAGAGCGATTTGAGAGATGGATAACTCCTCGTCCTTTAACAGAGTTTTGGCCTTTCCAATTCTAACTTTTGAAATGTGATCCCCTAAGGTAATACCCATTTCGCTCTTGATGACGTGGCTGAGACGTGATGGACTCAAATAAACTTCTTTGGCTATCTGTTCAACGCTCAAAGGCTCATTATGATGGGTTTCTATGAAATCCAAGGCTTTCTTAATCTGCTGATAATTTTTGGTATGTCGGGTTTCGTAAATCCCCTCTATCAGTTTTTCGAGGACTTTCACAACCCATAGGCAAAGAGTCTCTTGATCCTTGATCCCTGACAGTTCAGTGACAAATCCATATCGCATTCCCAGCATCTCTTCTATTTTGGCCCCTGTTTCAACGGCTGCACGAGAAAGAATGATTAGAAGTTCAAGAATAGATATCTTAAGTAGCTCAAAGTTCTCAAGATACTGAATAAGGATGATGGCCAACAGTTGATAGAGAATCTCTTTCGCCCCGTTTCTATCTCCAAGTCTGATCTTGGCCACGATCTCCTTCTCCCGCTCATAGAAAAGTTTACTCAAAGAGTGGGATGTGAAGTCCCTATCGAGGTTTTTGAGATCATAAATCTGATCTGCAATCTTCCCCTGAAGGGCCTGGGCTTCACGTACTTTGATGAGACCATTAAGATCAGGATCGGAAAGGCAATCGGCTAATTGGAAAAGGTGATGAGCGGTTTCTCTCGCCTCCTCATTCTTCACGGTGGGGACAAAAGAAAGGGCCTTCTCAAAGGCCCTAATCTTCTGCGGTTTGCCCTTGCGAAGGAAGTCAAATTCTTCAGGCTGTAATTCAGAAGGATCAATCAGGAGAAAAGGTGAAGCCACTAAGTTACCTACCAACTTTCTCTCTTTGATCACCGGGGCTGTGATTTGCATGATAGAATAACAACATTTTGAGATGATGGCCTCTCCCCAACGTAACGACTCTCGAGCAGCCTCTTTATGGGTCCTTTGACAGGACCTGAGGGGAAAACCATTCGATTGAAGGATATTGCATAAATTTGCCTTTGACCTGAAGAAATCAGATTTCCAAAGAATCTTTCCTTCGGAATCGATCAGACGTAAAGGAATAGTGGTAGTTTGGGCAAAAGCCTTTATCTGCCTGGTTAAGTCTGGATTCTCTCTTAGTTTATTTAGCAAAAACTGTCTGGCCATTTTCCTCGATTCCCAAGAGTTTCTTTGCTACGGAGGGAGCTGAGGTAGCCTCCCGACAATAGGCATCAGCCCCGATATTCTTTGCGAAGATAGGGGTCACTGAAGCCCCACCTACCATGGTCTTTACTCTCCGGTGCATACCAGAAGCCCGGAGAAGTTCGATTGTAAACTTCATCCAGCTCATCGTCGAGGTAAGCAAAGAGGACATGGCTAAAATTTGGGCCCCATTTTTTTCAACAGCCTTGACAAGCTTTTCAGGGGAAACATCCACTCCCATATCAGTAATTTCAAAACCATTTCCTTCAAGGAGTATGATGACAAGGTTTTTACCAATGTCATGGAGATCAAATTTTACAGTACCTATCACCACCTTTCCTAAAACATCTTTTCGTATCTCCTGGATCAGGGGTCTCAGAATATTCAAACCAAATTTGAGTGCTCTTGAGGACATGAGCAGTTCCGGAATAAAGAATTCACCTTTTCTGAATCGATCGCTCACCTCCAACATCCCGGGTATTAATCCATGATTCAGAATCGAAAAGAGGTCCATCCCGTCTTTCACCATTCGTTCGGTCAACGTCTTGACCCCATTACAATCCTTTTGAACCACCAACTGCTTGAGCTGGCATAGAGTCTTTTCGACCTCACCTCCCACAGTGAAGGGACTTATCTCCATTGAATAATTCTTCTTATCCCGCTGAATCATAAATCGAGAAACATCTCCTGCTCAACAGATTGCCCTTTGGACAAAACGAGGAAGTCCTTCTCCCATGGTCCAATGACCAGGTCCTTAAGAAGTTTGGGTGATCCTTTCAGTCCCTCATAGGAAATGCCTAAGAAGTCGGCATTTTGACGGGCGATCTTTCGGTATGGTTCAGAATCGTTCATACCTGTATCGATAAAAACGATTCGTGTATAATTTTTCATCTCTTCGTGGAGGACCCATCTCGCTATCTCTTCACCATAAGATAGAGCATAAGAGTTGAACTTTGAGATGGGTGTTTCTCCTTTCTCAATCCATCCGGGAGTTAGGTAGTAAGTGCCTGGATGTTGTTTGGCCTGCTTATGGTATGATTCAGGAGAACCAAGAAAAAGGGAAATACAATCATGGATTCGGGGAATGATCAATCGTTTCTTTTTGGAATGGACCCCCACGATCCCGTTGCTGCATAGACCGTATCCTAATATTATCCCATCATAATTTTCTTCAGAAGCCTGGTCAATCTCTACCTGAAGCGCTTTAGCCATATTTTCTGGAATGCGGTGTAAACCGTAATCAAAGAACTTGAATTCTACTTGGTCATTCTGAAATTGAATAACCTCCCTTTCCAGCACCGCACAGGCCAGAATCAAGAGCTTTGGATTTTTTATGGCTTGATTCATAAGGATTTAGCAAAATCTTAAATTATAAATAGAAAGAAGTCAAAAGAAATAGCAGAATCTTACCAAAAATAAGCAGAATTAAACAAGACAACGATTAGAAGAAAGAGTAGAAAAAGAATGAAATAATTTTAAGGAGTAAAAAAATGCTCGACAAAGAAAAATTTTATATTACCCTTTCTCAAGGGAAGATAGATGACGCGAAGCGATTGACCCAGGAAGCCCTGAGTCCTGGTGAACCCGCTGAAACCATTATGAAAGACGGGCTCATCCAAGCTATGGATCGAATAGGCGTCAAATTTAGAAATGGCGAGATATACATCCCTAGAAGTGCTCATTGCCGCACGGGCCATGCATGCAGGGATGGCTATGCTCAACCCCATCCTCTCAAAATCTCTAGGAACGATGGCAGGTAAAGTATGGCAGGTAAAGTAATTATTGGAACCGTGAAGGGTGACCTCCATGATATCGGGAAAAACCTGGTCATTATGATGCTTGAGGGAGGAGGGTTTGAGCTGGTGGATTTGGGGATCGATGTTCCATCTAATAAATTTATCGAGGCTATCAAGCAACATCAGCCTCAGGTAGTGGGGATGTCTGTATTGCTCACCACTACCATGAGAGAGATGAAGAATACGATTCAGGCAATTGAAGGTGCTGGGCTCTGGAAACAGGTGAAAGTGATTGTCGGAGGCGCCCCGGTGAATGAAAAGTTTGCCCACGAGATCGGCGTAGATGGATACGGAGCGGATGCCGGATCTACCGTGGATTTGGTCAAAGGATTGGTTAGGGAAGAAGTCTAGATGTGCAGAATTCCACCATCAACAGAACAAAAGGAGGCAAAGATGAAAAAGCTTGGAGTATGTATGGTAATGGTATTTTTTGTATTCCTGGCATCTCAAGTTGTTGCGGCCGAACGCAAATTACCCCCAGACTGGGGGAAAAGGGAGGGTGGTACGTTCGTGTATGGAGCAGTTAGCACCCCAGGAACCTTAGATCCTCATGTCGGTAATGCGAATGTAACATCTAGAGCTATCAAACCAATGTTCGAAGCCTTACTAGAGAGAGACTTAACGGTCCCCAGTACCAAAGGGATTCCCCCTATTAAACCTGCGTTGGCAGAAAATTGGCAAGTGTCCAAAGATGGGCTTACCTATACCTTCAATATTCGAAAAGATGTAAAGTTTCATTGCGGTGAGCCAATGAATGCAGATGCGGCCATTTTTAGTTATCGTAGGTGGACTGACCCGAGTTTTGAGTTTTTCTATGCCCGTGCCAACTCGATGCTGCATTTCGTCGCCCGGTATATAAAGAATGTAGAAAAGGTTGATGCGTATACATTTAAGATCAACCTGAAACAACCAAATGCGCACTTTGCAGAAATGATGGTGGAACCCTGTGGGCTGGGACAGTCCGATATAGTCTGTCCCAAATGCGTCAAAGAACTCGGGAATGAAGGCTTTGCAAGGAAACCTTGTGGAACGGGCCCGTTTAGATTTGTTGAAAGTATCCGAGGGGAAAAGATGATACTCGAGCGGAATGAGATCTACTGGCGTGAGCTTGCGTATCTAAAAAGAATTATTATGGTTCCCATTCTTGAACCAATAGGAAGAGTGATGTCGCTTATGAGTGGAGAAATAGATATAGCATTCGAAATACCCGCAGATAGCGCTCCTAAACTGAGGCAACTGGGGTATAAAATCGCAGAAGGGCCCAATGTACACGTCTGGTATCTAAGTCTGAATATGCAAAACAAATACACCAGCAATCTGAAGGTCCGGCAAGCCATAAACATGGCGATAGATAAGAAAGCAATGGCTGACCAGCTTCTAAAAAGCATAGCGAGTCCCGCCAGTCAAATCGCTGGTTATGGAACTCCTGGCTATCTGCCTGACCTTGACAAAATGTATCCCTATGACCCGGAAAAAGCAAAGCAGCTCCTAAAGGAAGCGGGATATCCTAGCGGGCTTGAATTAATCTTTTGGATTCCTGTAGGAGGATCAGGGGAACTGGAGCCCGTACAGATGGCGGAATGGATTCAAGGTGATTTGCTAAAGGCCGGAATACAAGTGAGATTGGAAACTTATGAATGGTTAACGTACGTACTTAAGTGGGCTGAGGGCATGCCTCCGGAAATAGCCATTAATCAAATGTCATGGGGAATGCTCACAGACTGGTGGTTCAATCATCCGTACCGGAACTTTAACACCTCGCATATTGCCGATCCAGAAATCACGGGATTGCTCGAAAAAGCAGAACAAGTACTTGACGATAAAGAACGAGCAAAGATATATCAGACAATTAATCGACTAGACAGAGAGCGTGCGTACCATGTTCCCATAGTAAATGGCCTGCGAGTTTCTGCATTGAGCAAAAAGGTAAACGGATGGATCCACACAATGGATTGGGCTGAACAGCTCAGAACAGTATGGAAAGAGAAGTGATGTGGGAAGGCATGTGATAACAATAAATGGTCATCACATACACTCCTGTGGTTCCTCAGTTTGGCTCACACCTTTCTATTGTTAGGGAAGCTATACCCCTTTGGTTGAGTGCAGCATGATATAAAATGTGGCTACTTGCATGAATCGGGCATAAAACAAGCAGGTATGATTCCGGAAAGCCCGATTCATGCAATTTCTTACTGTTACAGAAAAAAGGCTTTCTTAAAGTGTGCTTCTGGAAAGGAAATTGGTTCGAGGGGGGCCTCTCCGCGGACCCCATGGAAAGATTTAAGCTTATAACACGTCTTCTATATAAGGAGCGACGTCTCGCAAATTACGTAGGTGCTGCGAATCGAATTCAGCTGGTACAGCATTGTGAAGTTATATCGACTACCTTTTGCAACAAAAAAAGTTTGTTAGGGATGCATTCTCAGAATTGAATGGTATCCAGAAGTAAGCCTTTTCGAAACATAGTATGGAAAGAAACATAAATGCTAAATTACATAGTTAAACGAGGTTTGGCGGTATTCATCGTAGTGTGGGGAGCCACTGTTGTTGTTTTTTTTATGATGAAACTTGTTCCCGGTGATGTCATTCATACGATACTCGGCCCAATGGCTAGGCCTGAACAAATACAAACACTAATGCAGCATTATGGCTTAGATAAGCCACTGTATGCCCAGTACATCATTTGGTTGGGTCACATGGTGACAGGAAAGTGGGGGACTTCGATTGCTTTCTCTGAACCTATATCATATCTTATCCAGCTTAAGGTTGGCAAAACACTAGTTTTGACAGGGGGAAGCATTCTAATAGCAATTATATTTGGCTTCATCATAGGAATTATAAGTGGCATGCGGCCCTTCACTGTTTTGGACAATGTATTAATGGCCGGAACGATTGCCGGTGCTAGTATCCCAATCTTTTGGCTTGGCCTAGTGCTCATTTACTTCTTTTCTGTCCGAGTGCAGATCTTCCCAGTCGGCGGAATTTCATCTGTGACGGGACCCGGTGGTGTACTGGATGTGCTGCACCATTTGATCTTACCAGCTTTTACCACTGCGGCGATTCCTGCCGCAGTTATTGCACGAGTCACGCGGTCTGAAATAGTAGACATTTTAAGCAAGCCTCATATTGTTGGGTTAAGAGCTAAGGGGCTTTCTTCAAAGAGAATTGTATTTCACGTTCTGCGAGGAATAACACCATCGGTTGTTAACATTACAGGGCTGCAGGTCGGTTATGTTTTCGGCTGGGCGCTTTTTACAGAGATAATATTTAAATGGCCGGGGATCGGATTGTTGATGTATGACGCGATCGTGGCTCGAGATGTTCCGCTGGTTCAAGTCGCGGTACTTGTATTTGCGTGTGTTTTTGCGTTGGTGAACTTTTTCTCCGATGTGGTGAGAGTTTCTCTCGACCCGCAAATGCGGACGTTAACCACTGGGAGGCCGAGATGATAAAAGGCTTCAAGGGTTATTGGAAGGCTTTTACGAGGGAAAGACTTGCGGCGATCAGCTTGGGGATAATTTTATTAGCTATCTTTGCCGCTGTTTTTGCTCCTTTTATTGCCCCTTATGATTATGCTGAAAATGCCCCTCAGAAAAGGCTTTTGCCTCCGCTTACTCCTGGGCATGTGCTCGGAACGGATACTCAAGGTAGGGATGTCCTTAGTAGAATAATTTATGGAAGTAGGGTATCACTTACCTCAAGCATAATACCTGTGGCTATCACTATTTTTATCAGCATTTTGTTTGGGCTCATGGCGGGGTATTACGGAGGGTTTTTGGAAGCAATCATCATGCGGGTGCTTGATGTTTTTTTCGCATTTCCCATGGTACTGTTGGGAGTCGCAATAGCAGCTATGTTGGGCCCTGGAATAATAAATGTCATGATATCTATGAGCGTGGTGCTTACGCCATATGTTGCGAGGGTTGTTTTCACCGCCGCAGCTCAAGTTAGGAATAAGGAGTTTGTTAAGGCTGCAAGGATGGGGGGAAGCAGTGATCTAAAAATAATGTTTGGTGAAATTTTACCGAATATCATAGCACCTATTGCTGTCTACGGGACGACGGTCTTAGGAAGTATGTTAGTCTTCGCGGCTGGATTTAGTTTTTTGGGTCTTGGGATTCAGCCACCGGTGCCTGATTGGGGAACTATGGTGGCGGACGGAAGGCCCGTGATGATGTTGAGCCCTCACGTTTCAGCTATTCCAGGGGTAACAATACTTATCGTTGCGGTTGCGTTTAATTTTTTTGGAGATGGATTAAGAAATGCTCTGACGCCTCAGTTAAGGTCGGCTGTTCCTTCGAGCTTGGTCTAACTGTAGGAATGTTCTTGAGTTGAACAACATCAAGTAGAAACCAATGAATCAAAATCATGCCCTCTTAGAAGTCTCTAAATTAGCAACGTCCTTCTACACGCCTTATGGTGAAGTGAAGGCGGTAAATGGAGTTAGCTTTCACGTGCAAGAAGGCGAAACACTCGGCTTGATCGGGGAATCGGGTTCGGGTAAAAGTGTGACAGCCCTCTCAATCATGAGGGTTATTCCAAGAGGTGGACGAATTATTGGGGGCGAGGTAAAACTTCAGGGAAGTGATTTACTCAACCTATCAGAACAAGACATGACGAGGTTTCGCGGCAAGGTCCTCTCCATGATTTTCCAGAATCCGCGGGCCACTCTTGATCCGTATTTCAAAATAAAGGCGCAAGCGATTGAGCAGATAATTACTCATTCCGACAACCTCTCATCGGCCGTTGCTGAGAACGAGGTTCTAAGGACCCTATCCGCTGTTGGAATCAGATCTCCCAGGGAACTAATGGCTTCATATCCTTCCGAGTTGAGTGCGGGTATGTGCCAGAGAATTATGATAGCAATAGCTCTACTGTGTAAGCCCAAAATGGTAATCGCAGACGAGCCGACTTCAAATCTAGACTCACTTAGTCAATATAAGATTCTCACTATCCTTAAGAAGCTAAAGGAAATGGAGAATCTGAGTATGATATTCATCACGCATGATTTTCATGTCGTTTCCTTCATTGCTGACCGAATTGCGGTGATGTACGGAGGGAAGATCATGGAGATGGCTCGAAAGGACATAATCTTGAGGAACCCAATTCATCCGTACACAAGGGGCCTTATTAACTCTGTCGTTATAGATCTCTCAGCAAAGACGAATCGGCTATACCAGATAGAAGGGGAGCCACCTGACAATATAAACCCGCCTCTAGACTGCAGGTTTTCTGCACGATGTTCTATGGTGAGAGAGATATGCAAAGAGCAAGACCCTGACTTGCAGGAGGTGGAGGCGGGGCATTACGTGCGGTGCCATTTTGCCAGGTGAGTGAAAGAATGGATGCTTCTGTTATTTTGAAGGCCGAAAATCTTATTAAGAAATATTATAAAGGCAATTCTATCTTCCTGAAAAAGAGGAGCGTGGTGGACGTAATTGACGGCGTTTCCTTTCGATTGAATCGGGGAGAAGGATTTGCAGTGCTGGGAGAATCAGGTAGCGGCAAAACAGTGTTAGCGAATCTTCTAGCTGGGCTGGAAACACCAGACTCGGGCAACGTCTTTCTAGAGGAAAAAGCCGTTTTTCCGTTAACAAAAAAGAAGCGTCTTTGGTATTTCAGTCAGGTTCAAATGGTCTTTCAGGATCCTCTTTCCTCTCTGAATTCCGCAAAAAGAATAGGCAAGCCCCTAGAATCTCCTTTGAAAAACTTTGGTATAGAGACCCATAACCAGTCAAGGGTGGAAATACTGCATAGCATGCTGAAATCTGTTGGGCTAAACCCGAAATATATGGGGAAATTTCCGCATGAGCTAAGTGGAGGAGAGTGCCAAAGAGTCAATATAGCGAGAGCTCTTCTCTGTAAACCAAAAATTCTCATTCTGGATGAACCGATGTCTGGCCTAGATGTCTCTATTAAAGCCCAAATATTGAATCTGTTAGCTGATCTCAGAGATAAATTTAAATTAACGTACTTCTTGATCACGAGTGATCCACAGGTTGCAACATTTTTGGCTGATATTGTAGCAATTCTTTATTATGGTAATTTTGTAGAAATTGGAAACCCATTGGAGATTACCCAAAATCCGGCTCATCCTTATACTCAGATTCTATTCTCTTCCCTTGACCTTTCAATCAAGCAAGGGATGGAGGATTTGATCTTGAGTGAAGATATCATCAACCAGTCTAGGACGCGGGAGAGGAATGGATGTGGGTTTTCAGCATTCTGTAAGAGGGCTGAAGAGAAATGTTTCAAGGGAATACCCCCAATGGAAGAATACGGAAAAAGCCACTATGTAGCTTGCTATTTTCCGGAGAGCGAAAGGAATAATAGTTTTCTGCACCCCGAACAGAAAGGTTATTACAAGATTAATTGAACAATATGCGCAGGAAGCGTCACTTTTGAAGACTGCCCGACTAAATGATAAATGCTTACTAATTTAGATAATACATTTACTTCTTACCGATCGTTCTCAAAAAGGGTTTGGTTACGGGTATCAAGCGTCTGTAGGAAATTGAAGGCGTTTTTTGGGGTTGCATCACAGCTTTTTTTAATCAACAGAGACGATAGGAGGTCATATGAGTAAAGAGAATTCTTCCTTCGCTTTTCAGGATTCCATCGGTGGCGTCAGAACTCCGACAATAGAAGAGTTAAGATCTATCGCTGAAGAATATAACATGCACTTGGACTCCAAAGAGTGTGTGCTAAAAATAGTTGAAATTTAGGACGTGGCTCCTAAAATGGTAAAG
>CAZEKS010000044.1:0-10842 GCA_964512795.1 uncultured Syntrophaceae bacterium | reverse complement strand
GCTGTCTAAAGAGTGTATCATATCGAAGAGACGAATTGCATATTTCGCCTTATTCGATTGAAGGTGGCCGATGAAGTGCCAGGATACGGGCCTGCCTTTGCCGAAACGCCTGCCCTCCGCAAGGCTTCTGGAGGCGGGCTCCGTGCAGGCAGGCAGGCCTATCTCTTCAATCTTTTTTTGCGCCTCCTGGACATAATTTTCGCCCAGGATAGAGACTCCTGCTTCAATGGCCTCCTTGATTTGAGCAACCTCCACTGTCTTGGAGACTGCAACCAATTTGATCGTGTTCGGATCTCTCCCTGCTTTTCGAACAGCCTTCTCTATTCTCTCCATCACTTTCAATAAATTTTCTTTGACAGCTGACATAATAATTGTTCAGAAAGTAAAGTAACGTCCTACGGTAAGGGTAAAGATGCCCTTTTCGCCAATCGGTTACGTCGTTCGTCTTAGGGAGTTTACGTAACCCTTTAACCCTAAACCAAGCGGACTTCGCAACCGTAACCTTAACCCCCCTTCATCCCCCCTTAAACTAAGGGGGGAACAGAGGGGGGTTATTGATTCTCATTGTTCGAGGGTGACAGACCCGTCATGAAACATCACAAAGAAAATGTAGCGTCGGCATTCATTGCCGACGGGTTCTCTCGCCCTCAATAA
The DNA here is from genome assembly GCA_964512795.1 of uncultured Syntrophaceae bacterium. GTDB lineage: Bacteria > Desulfobacterota > BSN033 > BSN033 > UBA1163 > UBA1163. The sequence continues at coordinate 10,188 of CAZEKS010000044.1, read as the reverse complement.
ATGAGGGCGCTACATTTTTTTGATCTGAGATATTTTCAGCCACCAGCCATCTGCCATCTGCCGTCTGCGATTGTGACGGCCCCTAAACGATTGAGCATCTGAATCAACTCACACAGGGGAAGGCCTACGACATTGGTATAGGATCCTCGGATCGATTCGATCATAAAAGAACCGATCCCCTGAATGGCGTATCCTCCTGCTTTATCAAAGGGCTCCCCTGTCTGCACATACCATTCTATCTCTTCAGGAATCAGACCTTTCACTTTTACCGCTGTTTGAACTGTCTCCTGATCACTCTTCCTTTTTTCCAAATGGCATACAGAAAACCCGGTCAATACCCAATGCTCTTGACCACTGAGGCGACGTAGCATTCCAATAGCCTCTTCTTGGTTTTCCGGCTTTCCCAAAATGGACCCATTAATATAAACAATGGTATCTGCCGCAATCACCCAGCAATCAGGATATTCACTCGCTACATCTCTCACTTTGGCCTCAGCTAATCGAATAACATGCTCTTGAGGGGATTCTGTTTGAACAAAATCCTCTATCACTCTGCTTGGGATCACCTCGAAATCAAGACCCATTTGTTTTAGCAATTCGTATCGACGGGGAGACTTAGAGGCCAGGATAAGTTTGCTATCCATTTTTTAAAAATTAAATGAATCCAATAGGTTTGTCAAGTTTGAAAAGGAGTATTCGCTCTCTTTTAAGAAAATTATAGGGGCAGGCGATTCAGGAAAATCATTCTGATAACCTTCTAAGGCGGGTAGTCATAGGGTTGACTCCAAGGTTCAAATCTGATACTTAAATAGGAAGGGCATTGAATGAAACAAAAAGTCAAGGCACGAAGAGAGCTTCTCAGAATTATTAACGACCTCAAGGCAGAAGGAAAACGGATTGTTTTCACCAATGGTTGTTTTGACCTGCTCCACATCGGTCATGTCCGCTATCTTGAAGAAGCCAAAGCTCTCGGAGATGTCTTGGTCGTAGGGGTCAACAGCGACGCTTCAGTCCGAAAGCTGAAAGGGCCCAGAAGACCTATTCTCCCCGAAGCAGAGAGGGCAGAGATTCTTTCCGGCCTCGGGTGTGTGGATTATATTACCCTCTTTGATGAAATGGACCCATTGAAACTCATCACTTCCCTCCGGCCAAATGTATTGGTTAAGGGAGGGGATTGGACAAAAGAACAAAGTGTGGGAAAGGAAGTGGTAGAAAGGTCAGGAGGGGAAGTCGTCATCATTCCTTTTGTCAAAGGGGCCTCCACCTCAAGCCTTATCGAAACCATCTTGAAAAAATATGAAAAAAGGACTTGAAAAAGATCTCTTATCACTTACGGAATCCTTTCCCCTGCTTCCTGTGAGAGATATCGTCGTCTTTCCCTACATGGTTCTTCCTCTTTTTGTCAGTCGGGAAAAATCGATCAAATCTTTAGAGGAAGCCCTTTCTAAAGACCGCCTGATCTTCCTGGTCGCTCAGAAAAAACTCTCCGAAGAAGACCCTTCTCCCAAGGATCTTTACCGGGTGGGTACGGTGGCCGCTGTCATGAAGATGCTCAAACTGCCCGACGGAAAGGTCAAGATCCTTGTCCAGGGCCTCTCAAAGGCCTCCATCAAAGAGACTCTCCAGACGACGCCCTATCTCCTTGTCAAAGTAGAGAATATTAAGGATCCTTTCATCACGGAGATCACCCTTGAGACAGAAGCCCTGATGAGAAATGTCAGAGAACAATTGGAGAGGATCGTCTCCTACGGCAAACTCCTCTCCCCGGATTTGATGTTTGTCCTCGAAAGCGTTGATGACCCGGGGAGGTTGGCTGATTTAGTGGCCTCCAACTTGGAGCTCACGGTTGAAAAAGCTCAGGAGATTTTAGAAATCCTTGACCCCGTGGAAAGGCTGAAGACGTTGAACGAGCTTCTTGGAAAAGAGCTTCAGGTCCTCACCATGCAGGCGAAGATTCAGTCTCAGGCAAAAGAAGAAATGACCAAAACGCAGAGGGAATATTTCCTTCGAGAACAGATGAGGGCGATTCGAAGCGAACTGGGTGAGGTGGATGAACGCACCGACGAGATCAAGACCCTCCGGCAGAAGATCAAGAAGTCGAAGATGCCCAAAGAGGTTGAGAAGGAGGCCCGACGAGAGCTGGAACGATTGGAGCAGATGCACCCCGATGCTGCCGAGGCCTCGATGGTACGGACTTATCTCGACTGGTTAATTGATATGCCCTGGTCGATCGCGACCACGGATAACCTCGATCTTCAAAAGGCAAAAAAAGTCTTGGACGAGGATCATTACGATTTAGAAAAGGTGAAAGAGCGAATTTTAGAATACCTGAGTGTCCACAAATTGAAAAAAAAGATGAAAGGGCCTATCCTCTGCTTCATCGGACCTCCTGGGGTCGGAAAAACCTCTTTGGGGAGATCGATCGCTAAAGCCCTGGGAAGAAAATTTGTCAGAATCTCTCTGGGAGGGATTAGAGATGAAGCTGAGATTCGCGGCCACCGTCGGACCTACGTCGGCGCTTTGCCAGGCCGGATCATCCAATCGATTAAACAGGCCGGAACTCATAATCCGGTTTTCATGATGGATGAGGTGGATAAAATCGGTATCGACTTCCGGGGAGATCCGGCCTCTGCTCTCTTAGAGGTTCTCGATCCAGAACAGAACAATGCCTTCAGCGACCACTATCTCAATGTCCCTTTCGACCTTTCTCGGGTAATGTTCATTACCACAGGGAATTTGACCGATCCCATTCCCTCTACCCTCAAAGATCGGATGGAAGTGATTAACCTCCCTGGATATACCGATCTGGAGAAACTGAAGATCGCCAAAACTTTCCTCTTCCCTCGACAGATGGAAGAAAATGGAATCAATCCAAAGATGCTTAAGATTTCGGACAAGGCCATCCTCCAGATGATCTCGCAGTATACTCAGGAGGCAGGCCTTCGAAATCTCGAGAGGGAACTGGCTTCTATTTGCAGAAAAGTAGCCCGAAAAGTGGCAGAAGGAAAGAAGGAAAAGACCAAAATCAATACAAAGAACCTCCACAAATTCTTGGGACCTCCCCCTTACTTGCCAGATGAGGAGGAGAAACGTAATGAGGTCGGTGTGGCCACAGGCCTGGCTTGGACAGAGACCGGCGGAGAAATTCTCCATGTGGAGGCCTCTACCACTCCGGGCAAAGGGTCGCTCATCCTCACCGGTCATCTTGGAGACGTGATGAAGGAGTCGGCACAAGCCGCGCTCACCTATGCCCGATCCAAAGGAAAATCTTATCGGATCCATCCCAATACTCTTAACAATAAAGAGATCCATATCCATGTCCCTGCGGGCGCCATCCCAAAAGACGGACCTTCTGCGGGCATTACCATGGCGGTTGCCATCTTCTCTGCCCTCACGGGTATCCCTGTAAAGAAGGATGTAGCCATGACTGGTGAGATCACGCTGAGGGGGAGGGTCCTGCCGGTCGGAGGCTTGAAGGAAAAAGCCCTTGCCGCCCTCCGAAACAAAATCAAAGACGTCCTCATTCCTTATCTGAACAAGAAGGACCTCATCGATCTTCCTCCATACGCCCGAAAGAAAATCAATTTCATCCCAGTCAAACATATGGATGAAGTGTTAAGGTTCGCCCTGGCTAAAAAGTAGCGTGTCCGTAATCTTAAAAATTATGAAATTTGGTTTTTAGAAGTGACAGTAGCAATGAGTTTAAAAAAATATTCAAAAGACAGAATACGGTCACGGATCACGCCTGCGTGCCGAAACGCTGCACTCCGGCGTGCAGGCACGGACACGAAACACGATCTTCAGGAGATCGGTGAGTTTGGGCTCATCCATCGAATCCGAAAAGGGATAACCTCTTCTGACCCTGCATTGGTCCAAGGGATCGGTGATGATGTCGCTGTCCTTGAGATGGGGGGGATGGGGACAAAGGCCTTGCTCGTCACGACCGATATCCTTATCGAAGACATCCATTTCGATCTGTCCTGGACCGATCCCTATCAACTTGGGAGGAAAGCCCTCGCTGTCAACCTCAGTGATATTGCTTCCATGGGAGGGACTCCGAAATATTTTCTCATCTCTATTGGCCTTCCCAAGAATCTTCCTCTCTCCTTTGTCTCCTCGTTTTATCGTGGTCTGAAAAAGGAGGCAAAACGATTTCGTGTGGAACTGATTGGAGGGGATACCTCCCTTTCTCAAAAAATCGTCATCAATATCTGTCTTTTAGGGGAAGGAAGAAAAAAAGATCTACTTTTCAGAAGAGGGGCAAGGGTGGGTGATGACCTCTTTGTCTCTGGAACGCTGGGCGATGCCGCTCTGGGACTAAGAATTCTCCAAAAAAAAGGAAAAGCAAAAGGAGCTGAGGGATTGATCAAAAAACATCTCTCTCCCTGCCCAAGACTCGAATTGGGTCAAGCCATTGCCAAACGTCATTGGGCTACCGCCATGATAGATGTCAGTGATGGTCTGTTAATCGATACCTCTCACCTCTTACAAGAAAGCGGAGTAGGCGTTCGGATATGGGAGGATCAAATCCCCCTTTCCAGACTCTATCAGAAATGGATCCGTTATTTTTCAAAGGATCTTTTTCAGTTCGCCCTTTTGGGAGGAGAGGATTATGAACTCCTTTTCACCGCCCCACCTGAACTGAGGGAGAAGATTTCTTCTCTCGCCCGTTCACTCAGGATCCCGATCACCCGCATCGGAGAAATCCTTCCCATCAAAGAGGGACTCCACATTATCAAAAAAGACGGAAAAGATTATTTTCCATCTCGTTTGGGGTTTGAACATTTTAGATGAAGATCGTCTATGGGTTAAGGGTGACGATGCTCGTATCGAAGAAGGAAACTCGAAAATAGAAACTCGGTTATCCAGTCTCTGAAAAACGAGGTTCGATACGGGCGCCGACAACGATAGCCCTTAGAGATTTTATATGGACGAAACATAACCCTTTAACGTAACGGGCCCTGAACCTAACATGGTACAGGGCGGGCATCTTAGCCCTGACCCTTTAACGATTGACTTCTATCTTCACACCTTGAAAGGATCTTTATGAAGACCTATATTAATGAGATAAAAGAGAACGATAACGTAGATTCCTTTTTTCTGGTCAAAGAGAAATCTTCTGGGATCACCAAAACCGGAAACACCTACTTGAAATTGAAATTGGTGGACCGCTCTGGAGAAATGGAAGGTAGGATTTGGACATCTGCGGAAAACCTTGCCGAATCCTTTGAGAAGGATGATTTTGTCCATGTGATGGGAAAGTCAGTCTCCTTCCAGGAGCATCTTCAATTGAACATCACCCATATTGAAAGAGTAAGGGAAGAAGAAATTCTTTTCTCAGACTTTTTCCCCGTGGCAGAAAAAGATATTGACGAGATGTTCCAATCCCTTTTAAAAGTCAGCCGACAGATTAAAAACCCGCACCTTAGCCGACTTCTCCAGCTCTTCTGGGAAGATGAATCCTTTACCAAACTTTTTAAAATGGCCCCTGCGTCCAAATGGCTCCACCACAATTATTTGGGCGGCCTTTTAGAACACACCCTTTCCCTGGTGCAACTGGCATTAATAAACGCCAGCCATTACGACGGGTTGAACTTGGACCTATTGCTCACAGCCTCGATCCTGCACGACCTGGGTAAAGTGGATGAACTTTCTTACCACCGATCTTTCGACTATTCGGATGAAGGCAGACTCCTCGGCCATATTGTCCTCGGGGTAGAAAGGGTGGAGGATAAAATCCGCCAACTCCCTGATTTTCCAAAAGACCTTTCCACCCTGCTCAAGCACTTTCTCCTCAGCCACCATGGTCAATATATTTGGGGTTCACCAAAAAGGCCCATGACCTTGGAAGCGGTGATGCTCCATTTCCTGGATGATATGGATGCAAAAATCAATGGGATTCAACAATTTATCAAAAAACAGGTTCCTGAGGGATCCAGGTGGAGCGCCTACCACCGTACATTTGAGCAATATTTTTATGTACCCAGGTTTTTGGAGCAGATGGAACTGCCCGATAAGATTGATAAAAACGAATTAGAAGAGGAATAATTAAATCTTCCATTTTCTTGACAAACCGTCCCTCCGTTATTATCTTAAGAGCGCGAAAAGAATTATATTTTAGACATTTCGTTCCTTCTTTTTTAACTTAAAAAAGGAGAAAGATCAGATGGATTTTTCCCTTTCCGAAAGAATGAGGCGGATATTAGAGGTTATTATTGAGGATTACATTCTCACAGCAGAACCCGTGGGTTCAAGGACGATTTCTAAAAAATCGGACCTCAACCTAAGTCCTGCGACCATACGGAATATTATGTCGGATTTGGAAGAATTAGGGCTGCTTTCTCAACCTTACACCTCAGCGGGGAGAATGCCTACGGAGAGGGGACTTCGTTTTTACGTCGATTCGATTATCAATGTCCATGAACTCAGTGATCAGGAACAACAGGAGATACGATCCAAATACTTGAGCCATCTTATTGAGGGGCCAGATCTTTTCAGGGAGATGTCTCGAATTCTTTCTTTATCTTCTCATTATTTAGGAATTGTCTGGACACCCCGGATGAGTTCGGTCGTGCTTCGACATATTGAGTTTGTGAAATCGAGAAGACATTTAGTTCTGGCTATTTTAGTGAGCACAACCGGTCTAGTTCACAACCGGATTGTCGAAGTAGAGGAAGATTTTTCGCAATCCGAATTAAACCATCTCTCAGATTATTTGAATAGTTTCTTGGCGGGCCTCACCCTTTATCAGGTGAGGGAGAAACTCCTGGAGCAGATGAGGGTAGCCAAGAATGCTTATGATCGTCTGCTTGAACAGGCGCTCAAATTGGGAGAAAAAGCCTTTTCCTACCTCGATGACACCGATGTTTTTATCGAGGGAAAGACCAATATCCTGAATGAGCCTGAATTCAGTAATGTTTCGAGAATGACCGATCTCTTTCGAACGTTTGAGGAAAAAGCCACTATGGTGAAGCTCTTGGATAAATTTTTGGATCCGAAAGGGGTTCAAATTGCGATCGGCTCTGAGAGTCAGGTTCAGGAGATGGAGACCTGCAGTGTGGTCACCTCTACTTATAGTTGTAGCGGAGAGGTGTTGGGTGTTTTAGGGGTCATTGGGCCTCGGAGAATGAACTATTCGAGAGTGATCCCTCTTGTAGGATATACGGCAAAACTTCTCACGGAGATCCTGGAGACTCAATAGATCTCCTTCTCCATTCAGCCCTATCTTTTTGTGAAAGAATTATTTCTTTAAGGAAAAAAGATCCTGGATCGAGGTAAAGGCGGGAGTAGAAAAGATGGAGAAAAGAGAGATTAAAAAAAAGGATCAAAACCCCAAGGGATCGGTGAAGAAAGACCGGGAAGATATCACCGAGACTTTAGGTGAAGAGCTCCATTTAAATTTAGAGGAAGAAAAACAAGGGAATGAAAAGGAGATTGGGGAACTCAAAAAGATGTTGGAGGAAAAGGAGAAAGAGTTCAAGGAACATCATGACCGTTTGCTCAGGCTCGCAGCCGATTTTGAGAACTATAAAAAGAGGGCGGCCAAAGAAAAAGAAGATTGGGCCAAATTTGCCAATGAGGACTTGATCCGGGCAATCCTCCCTTTCATTGATAATCTGGAGAGGGCGCTCCTTCACGCCCAAAAGATGACGGACACCGGGGTTTTAATCGAAGGGGTCCGACTGACCATACAACAACTTCTTCAGACCCTTAACAAATTTGGACTTTCTTCTTTCCAATCTGTTGGAAAGCCCTTCGACCCGGCCATGCACGAGGCGATGTTGGTCGTGGAAACAGACAAACAGGAACCCAATCAAGTCGTGGAAGAGTTCCAGAAGGGGTATTTTTTGAATGATCGACTCTTAAGGCCGGCAACCGTTTCCGTGTCGAAAACCCCGGAAAAAGAGGTCCAGACATCGAAGTGATTTTGAATAAACCCCGTTAGAAATTCCAACGGGGCGGGTAGGCGGAATTATTCTAAAATCTAACTAACCCCACTGCAGAGCAGCAGGGCATTATTTCTAACGGGGTAAACTTTAAGGAGGGGGAATTAAAATGGCAAAGACAATAGGAATTGATTTGGGAACAACCAACTCAGTGGTGGCCATCATGGAGGGAGGGGATCCCGTCGTGATCGCCAATCAGGAAGGGAGCCGAACCACTCCTTCTGTGGTTGCGTTTACCGATAAAGGGGAAAGGGTGGTAGGGCAAATTGCTAAACGTCAGGCAATTACCAACTCTGAAAATACCATCTTCTCCATCAAACGACTGATGGGAAGAAAATTTACAGACCCCGAGGTTCAGAAAGACCTGAAGATCCTTCCCTATAAAATCGTCGGAAATAAGAATGGGGATGCATGGGTCGGGGTGAGGGATAAGGAGTATAGCCCCCCTGAAATCTCTGCTTTCGTTCTTCAGAAGATGAAGGAGACAGCGGAGGCTTATCTCGGTGAGAAGGTGACTGATGCGGTGATTACCGTTCCGGCTTATTTTAACGATAGTCAGCGTCAGGCCACAAAGGATGCAGGACGAATAGCAGGTTTAAATGTCATTCGAATCATCAATGAACCCACGGCCGCTTCCCTCGCCTATGGTCTCGAAAAAAAGAAGGATGAAAAGATTGCTGTCTTCGACCTGGGTGGCGGAACGTTTGATATCTCGATTCTCGAGTTGGGCGAAGGTGTCTTCGAGGTCAAATCGACCAATGGGAACACCCATCTGGGCGGGGATGACTTTGACCAACGCGTCATCGACTATCTTGCGGATGAATTCAAAAAAGACCAGGGGATTGATCTGAGAAAAGATCGGATGGCCCTTCAAAGATTGAAGGAGGCTGCCGAAAAGGCAAAGATCGAGCTCTCCAACATGATGGAGACAGACATCAATCTACCCTTTATCACTGCCGACGCCTCGGGACCGAAGCATCTGAACATGAAATTGTCCCGGGCTAAATTAGAAAAATTGACAGAGGATCTCATTGAAATGGTTGAAGGGCCATGCCGCCAGGCCCTTTCCGACTCCGGACTTTCAGCCAGGGAAATCAATGAGGTCATTCTCGTTGGCGGGATGACCCGGATGCCTAAAGTCCAGGAGAAAGTGAAGCAAATCTTCGGGAAAGAACCCAATAAAAGCGTTAACCCTGATGAGGCGGTAGGTATTGGTGCGGCGATTCAGGCTGGAGTCCTGAAGGGTGAGGTCAAGGATGTGCTCCTCCTGGACGTGACCCCGCTCTCCCTTGGGATCGAGACACTCGGCGCCGTCTTCACCAAACTGATTGAAAGAAACACGACCATCCCAACGAAAAAGAGTCAGATCTTTTCCACCGCATCGGACAACCAACCCGCTGTGACGATTCATGTCCTCCAGGGTGAACGGGAGATGGCCGCGGACAATAAAACCCTCGGCCAATTTGAGCTGGTGGGAATTCCTCCTGCTCCCAGGGGTATTCCCCAGATTGAAGTGACCTTCGATATCGACGCCAACGGGATCGTCCATGTCGCGGCGAAAGATCTTGGAACGGGAAAGGAACAATCCATACGAATTACTGCCTCCAGTGGCCTTCACGAAGAGGAGATCAAAAAGATGGTCAAAGATGCCGAGGCCCATGCCGCAGATGATAAGAAGAGACGGGAGTTGGCCGAAGCGAGAAATCATCTGGATACACTCATTTACACGACAGAGAAATCATTGAAGGATTATGGCGATAAGGTCGATGCTGGAGATAAAAAGAATATCGAAGATGCGATTGCCAATGCAAAAAAGGCGTTGGAATCGAACGACCTGAGCACCATCAAATCCGCCGAAGAAGAACTTACCCATTCCGCCCATAAATTGGCGGAGGCGATGTACGCAAAGGCTTCTCAAAAAGGAGCTGCCGGCCCCGGCGCTGAGGCTGGCCCCCAGGAAGGGCCTCAAAAAAAGGCACAGGAAGATGTGGTCGATGCCGATTTCGAGGATGTGGGGAAGAAGTAATTACCTGCAAAATCTTAGTTAGAAAATAAGAGCTTCGGTTTACGGCAAAGGTAACGATGCCCGTATCGTCATTCGGTTAGGTTGTTCGGCTTAAGATCTTCACGTAACCGTATAACGGTGAACGAAACGGGCCTCATAACCCTAACCCTGGACGGGTTGTAGGGACATCCTATATTGCCCCTGTCAAGAGGGAAAAAACAAAAAATTTATCTTTTG